>MNZP01000030.1 GCA_001873675.1 Syntrophaceae bacterium CG2_30_49_12
GAAAGTATACCATCTGACGTGGTTTTTGCCTCATATCTCATAAGATTTCAAACCTTGGAATGCGTGGAACCACGATTTATCGAATATTATTTGTAACTATTCAGCCACTAAGGCACCAAGGCACTAAGATTAGAGAATTATTCTTTTAATACCCTTTTTTATGGGGGCACAGTATCTGCTGTGTTGTTGGAATGTCTTGTTTATTGTCGGATAAGGTTGATAAACTTATATGTATCCTTTGTGTCTTGGTGCCTTTGTGGCTACCTGAGCAGTTACTATTATTTGAAATCGGATAGATATTGGCGAGCAATTTCGGATCGCCCGTCGTGTCGAAGCCCTCTTCAAAATCGCTGACCAGATCGAGACGCGTTACCAGAAGGCAAAAGCATACGTTGACAAACTCACCCAAGCCATCCTCGCCAATGCCTTCCGCGGCGAACTCGTCCCCCAAGACCCAAACGACGAACCCGCCTCCGCCCTGCTGGAGCGCATCCGGCAAGAAAGGAAATCACGATGAACCAACCCGCCAAACTCAGTGATTTGATCGAAGCCCTGGAATTCGACTCGTCCATGCACATCATGTACTTCGACCGCCAGACCGGGCGTGTGGTCAGCGTGGATCGCGATGTAATGAGCGGCGTCGAGGAAGGTGACGAGGAACAACTTCAGGGGCTGCCAGACTGGCAGAAGGAAGAAGTGGAGATTGCCCAGGCTGTCTGTGACGACAACGGTGAACGCTTCATTAGCGCTCCGGACAAGTTCGAATTCCACGAATACCGTCACATGGAGCGTTTCATCGAAACAGTTGAGAACGAAAAAGCCGCCGAGGCCCTCTGGCGGGCCATCAGGGGTAGAGGGGCTTTCCGGTATTTCAAAGACACTGCCGAACGGCTGGGGTTATTGGAACGATGGTTCCGGTATCGGGATGAAGCGATGAAGGAGTTCGTCATCGTATGGGCCGAGGCCAACAACGTGCCTTTCGATGACGACTTGACAAGAAGGTCATGAAGATAAAGAAAATATCTGATATTCCCAAGCATGAACGTCCCCGTGAAAAATTGCAGGAGAAAGGGGCTGAGGCTTTATCGGACCTTGAACTGATGGCCATACTGGTCGGCAGGGGTACAGAGGGACATGATGTCATGTCCGTGGCGGAGCACATCCTGAAGACACTGGACGCCTCTCAGGGGAAGGTGAACATGGAAGAACTCCGGAAGATCGAGGGCGTCGGACCGGCCAAGGCAACGATGATCGCTGCGGCCCTGGAATTCTCTCGCCGCCGCATCCGGCCGGAAGGATTAAATTTTCCTTTCCTCCCGACGTCCTGCCCCTCATACAGCATTATGCCGACAGAAAACAGGAGCATTTTCTATGCGTTTCACTCAACGGGGCAAACGAAGTGATTGCGTCCCGTGTAGTTTCCGTCGGTCTGGTGAATAAGACACAGGTTCACCCGCGGGAGGTCTTTGCAGACCCGATTACCGACCGTGCTGCGGCCGTCATCGTAGCCCACAATCACCCTGCCGGCAACCTGGCGCCAAGCAAGGAAGACATGGAAATCACAAAAAAGCTATTGGCGGCAGGGGAAGTGTTGGGAATCCGTCTTCTGGATCACATCATCTTTAACCAGAAGGGTTACTACAGCTTTCTGGAACATGAAGAGATGAGTTAAGACGGCAGGCGTGGAACATAAGGGTCCCCCGGCAGCAGGCTCTAAATTGTTCTTGTCATTCGGTTCAATCTCTGGTAGTCCCATGTCTCATGTCCAGAGAAATACTTACTGTTTCCGCATTAAACGAAAACATCAGACATCTTCTCGAATCGAGCTTTGATCTCCTGCTGGTGGAAGGAGAGATTTCCAACCTGCGCCGGCCGGCTTCCGGTCATCTATACTTCACCCTTAAAGATGAAAAGAGCCAGATCCGGGCCGTCATCTTCCGGTCTCCCTTCGGGCAGAGACCGGGTCTCGACAACGGTGATAGCCGGGGATTTGCTATTGAGGAGGGAATGAGTGTCATCTGTCGGGCCAGGTTAAGTGTTTATCAGCCGAGGGGGGAGTACCAGTTAATTGTCAGCGCCGTGGAACCCACAGGTCTCGGCGCCCTCCAGAAGGCCTTTGAACAGTTGAAAGCCCGCCTGGAGGCAGAGGGTCTCTTTGATCCCGCGAGGAAGAAACCTGTTCCCTTTCTCCCTCACAGGATCGGAGTGATTACCTCACCGACCGGTGCGGTCATCAGGGATATCCTGAACATCACGGGGCGGCGGTTCTCCTCAGTGGATATCATGATTGCCCCGGTCCGTGTACAGGGTGGGCAAGCGCCTGATGAAATCGCCGGCGCCATTGCCGATATGCATACCGTCGGGGATATAGATGTAATTATTCTGGCCAGGGGAGGGGGATCGCTTGAGGATCTTGCCCCCTTCAATGATGAAAGGGTTGCCCGGGCTATTCACCGCTCCCGGATTCCAATCATCTCGGCAGTGGGACATGAAACGGACTTTACCATCGCCGATTTTGTGGCGGACCTCAGGGCCCCTACGCCCTCTGCGGCGGCTGAGCTGGTTGTCCCGGTAAAGGTAAAACTCATCACCTCCCTCGAATCCCTGCATCTTAGAATGATCGTCCATCAACACCGGATCATGGAGAGGCTTCGCGAGAGGGTGTCCACCCTGAGAGAGCGGCTCAGAGACCCGGGTAGAAGAATTGCCGATCTCTTCATCACCCTTGATGATCGCTGCGAGCGGATCAAATCGGCCCTGAACAACAAACTGACCATGCAGAGGGGGAGAGAACTCAATCTGAATATCCGTTTAAGACATACCGCCCCCCTGTCACGGATAAGGGATGGGCGATTTGTCCTTGAAAATTTGCAGAAAAATATGATAGCCGAATTACGTAATGCCATAGAAGGCCTGAAAAAAAGAGTACGATCAGACATGGCCATACTGGATACCCTGAGTCCCCTGGCTGTCCTGAACAGGGGTTACAGTATCGTCAAAAGCCTTCCCGAGGGTCTTATCATCAGAAGGGCGGATGCCGTCACGGTGGGAAGCGATGTAGATGTCAAGGTTTCACAAGGGGGCTTTCGTGCGCAGGTAACCGGGGTTTATGAGGAGAGGGAAAGGGATGGCGAAAGAGAAATTTGAAGATATGTTGGGGAAATTGGAGGAGATTGTCAGAAGGATGGAGACAGGGGAGATGACCCTTGAAGAATCCCTCAAGGCCTTTGAAGAGGGGATAAAATTCGCCCGGCTGTGTGCCGCCAAGCTCGATGAGGCGCAGAGGCGGGTTGATATCCTCCTTAAACAGGGGGAAGAACCGGCCATTTTGCCATTTCAAGAAGGGGAAGAGCAGTGAGTGGTGTGGAACATGACAATAGTTTCCTGATGGCGTATCTCAAGGAGAAAAAGGGGATCATTGATGAGGCCCTTGACCGTTACCTCCCCGGAGAGGAAAACTACCCCCCTGTAATTTTTAAAGCTGTCCGCTACAGCCTTTTTGCAGGGGGGAAAAGGATCAGGCCAATCCTATGTCTGGCCTCTGCAGAGGCAGTGGGAGGAGGAAGCGGGGAGAGTCTGCATTCAATCCTGCCGGTGGCCTGCGCCCTGGAGCTTATCCATACCTACTCCCTGATTCATGATGACCTTCCCGCTATGGATAATGACGATTACAGGAGAGGGAAGCCAACAAATCATAAGGTATTTGGTGAAGGCATTGCCATTCTGGCCGGTGACGCCCTTCTGACGGAAGCCTTCCACCTCATGCCAAGGCGGGATATGATGGGAGATGTCCCGCCGGAATTGCTTCTCACCGTAATTCATGATATCGCAGAAGCAGCGGGACACTTCGGCATGGTTGGGGGG
This sequence comes from Syntrophaceae bacterium CG2_30_49_12, assembly GCA_001873675.1. Taxonomy (GTDB): domain Bacteria; phylum Desulfobacterota; class Syntrophia; order Syntrophales; family CG2-30-49-12; genus CG2-30-49-12. Next base: position 3,865 of record MNZP01000030.1, read on the forward strand.
CAGGTGGTTGATCTCCAATCGGAGGGGAAAGAGGCCGATCGCGAAACGCTTTATTACATTCACTCCCATAAGACGGGGGCGATGATCACTGCCTCTGTCAGGGCGGGTGCATTATTGGCCGGCGCCGGCAAGGACGAGCTCCATGCCCTCTCCGAATATGGCAGGCATGTTGGCCTCGTCTTCCAGATAACAGACGATATTCTCAATATTGAAGGGGACAGGAAGTTGCTGGGAAAGAACACGGGGAGCGATGCCTCGCGCGCTAAGATCACTTTTCCTGCCCTGATGGGCGTGGAAACGTCCCGCAGGGAGGCCCGGAACCTTGTGGAACAGTCCCTGACCGATATTGCAGACTTTGATCACCGGGCTCGCCCTCTGCGGGAGATAGCAAGGTATGTCATCGAAAGGAAATCATAAGTTTTTATCTTTGAGGTAATTGCAAAAGTCCAATTCTGGTAGCCGCAGGCTTTAGCCTGCGTTTTGTAACATATTGAAAACAAAGAGAACACGCAAACTAAAGTTTGCGGCTACATTTTAATTTCAAGACTGAGGTATTCGTTAAGATGGAAGAAAATAAAAAAAGCATTCTTGAAAGGGTCAATTCCCCCGAGGATATCAGGGAACTTGATCTTAAGGCGCTAAATATGCTGGCCCAGGAGATAAGAAATAAGATTATCGAGACCACATCCAGAAACGGCGGTCATCTCGCCTCATCTCTGGGCAGTGTGGAATTGACCCTTGCGCTCCACTATGTCTTTGATACTCCAAAGGACAAACTCATCTGGGACGTGGGGCACCAGGCCTATACCCACAAGATCATTACCGGGCGAAAAGACCTGTTTGATACCCTTCGCCAGAGGGGGGGAATCAGCGGTTTCCCCAGGAGGGAGGAGAGCCCCTATGATGTTTTCAATACAGGGCACAGTGGCACATCCATCTCGGCTGCGGCCGGCATTGCAGAAGCGAGACGTCTGAAAGGTGAAGACTTTAAGGTAGTTGCCGTCATCGGTGACGGCTCCATGGCGGCCGGTATGGCGTTTGAGGCTCTCAACTGGGCGGGAGACCGCAACGAGGACCTGATCATTATCCTGAATGACAATGAGATGAGTATCTCACCCAATGTCGGGGCTATGTCCTCTTATCTGAACCGTATTATGACCGGTCAGAGGGTTACCAAATTAAAGATGGAGATCAAGAACTTCATGAAATCCATCCCTCAGATTGGTGAACAGATGTTGAAATTCACGAAAAAGATCGAGGAATCAATGAAGACCTTTGTTGTGCCGGGCGCCCTGTTTGAAGAACTGGGATTTACCTATGTAGGCCCCCTTCAGGGACACCGCCTGGATCATCTCATTAAAAACCTGGAAAACGTGAGGAAACTCCAAGGGCCGGCGCTTGTCCATCTGCTCACCAGGAAGGGGAAAGGCTATAGCTTTGCCGAAGAGGATCCTTTACGGTTTCACGGGATAGGGCCTTTTCGGATTGATACGGGTGAAACCGTTACCGAAGGAGCTATTCCCCCATCTTATACGAAAATATTCGGCAGGACAATCGTAAAGCTGGCCCATGACAATTCCCGCATTGTAGCGATAACGGCTGCCATGTGTGGGGGGACGGGACTCGATCAGTTTGTCAGGGAGTTCCCGGAGCGGTTTTATGATGTGGGTATCGCCGAACAGCATGGAGTGACCTTTGCTGCCGGTCTGGCCACGGAAGGGCTGATCCCGGTGGTGGCCATCTATTCGACCTTTATGCAGAGGGCTTACGATCAAATTCTCCACGATGTCTGTCTTCAGAAATTGCCGGTTGTCCTTGCCCTCGATCGTGGAGGGCTTGTGGGGGAAGACGGTCCCAGCCATCATGGAGTGTTTGACTTCGCCTATCTGCGCTCTATGCCGAATATCGTTGTGATGGCCCCGAAGGATGAAAACGAACTCCAGCATATGCTAAAAACAGCGGTGGAGTGTGGATTGCCCATTTCTGTGAGATATCCGAGAGGAAAGGGGGTGGGTGTACCCCTCGATGACATACCGGTTTCTCTTGAAATCGGGAAAGGTGAGATTGCGTTCGGAGAAAGGGGGGCCGATCTGGCCATATTTGCCATCGGGTCTACCGTTCATCCTGCGATGGCGGCTGCCGGAAAACTCCGCCAGGAAGGTATCAGCGCCATGGTCATCAACGCCCGCTTTGTAAAGCCCATTGATGGTGACCTTCTCTGCGAGGTGGCGGCATCCCTGAAGAAAATCATTACCGTGGAAGAAAATGTCCTCATGGGGGGGTTCGGGAGTGCCGTCCTCGAATTGTTTGAGGAAAAAGGAGTTCACGGAATCACGGTAAAAAGGCTTGGTATCCGGGACGAATTTGTGGAACATGCCACGCAGGCGGAGTTGAGAAGGATGTACGGTATTGATGAAGATGGTATCATCGCGGCTGCCCGAAGTATGATTGCCGAATATGGATGTAAAAAACACCAGAGAAAGATTAGACAAGTTGCTGGTTGACAGGGGTCTCTCCATGACACGGGAGCGGGCAAGGGCGCTCATCATGTCCGGGGCTGTGATCGTTGGGGATTGTCTGGTGGATAAGCCGGGCGTACTTGTGCCCCGGGACGGAGAAGTCAGGATCAGGGGCGACGATAACCCCTATGTGAGCAGGGGAGGGTTGAAACTTAAAGGGGCTCTCCTGACGTTCGGCATCTGTGTAAAAGGTCTCGTTGTCCTCGATGTGGGCGCCTCCACGGGCGGTTTTACCGACTGCCTCCTCCAGGAAGGGGCAGGAAAGGTCTATGCCCTTGATTGCGGTTACGGTCAACTGGCGTGGAAACTGAGGCAGGACCAAAGGGTAACCGTTATAGAACGGACAAACATCCGCTACTTCGATGGTGACGGCATTCATGATGGGATAGATA
>MNZP01000070.1 GCA_001873675.1 Syntrophaceae bacterium CG2_30_49_12
CCCGATGGGGTGTCCGAACCACTTCAAACCACCGTCGGTATTTACGGGAAGTTTTCCCTCCAGGGTGAATGTCCCCGCCTCAATATCTTCTCTTGCCCGTCCCCTCGGGGAGAACCCCAAATCCTCATAGATAAGTAACTCCGTAATCGTGAAACAATCGTGCACCACTGCCAGATTGATTTCCTCCCGCGGATTCTCTATCCCCGCCTGTTCATAGGCCTGTTTGCTTGCGTTTTGAGTGGAGGCAAACCTTGTCCAGTTAAAGCCCGGTTCAAAGTGAGGGGCAATGGAGTTTTGTGCCAGTCCGATACCCTTGACGTACACCGGATCGTCACGGAATTTTTTTGCTATCTCGACATTGCAGATGATGGCCGCAGCGGCGCCGTCGCTGTTGCCGCAGCAGTCATAGAGGCCCAGCGGTGAAGAGATAATGGGTGCATTTAAGACCTGCTCCAGCGTTATCTCCATCTGGAAATGCGCCTTCGGGTGCATACTCCCGTTATGATGATTCTTTACCGCAATCATGCCGATAGCCCTTTTACCCTCCTCATAGGAGAGGCCATACTCATGGAAGTACCTGTTGGCAGCGAAGGCGAAACTGCTCGGTGCGGTTCTCCTGACTTCCATTACCGGATGCATCCCCCGCCCGATCCCCAGGCCGGGGAATCCGCAGTCCTTTAACTTTTCAAACCCAAGAGCCAGGACGATATCGTACATTCCCGCTGCCACTCCAAAACAGGCATTACGAAACGCCTCATGTCCTGTGGCACACCAGTTCTCCACCCGGGTAACCGGTATCTGGTGAAGTTTCAACGGTTCCGCCAGGGCAAGACCACCCATCCCCACCCAGTGGGAAGAGGTAGTCCCCACCCAGGCGGCCTGGATCTCCTTCGGATCTACACCGGCGTCCTCATAAGCCTCGTAGGCGGCCTCGATGATCATATCCTCCGGTCCCTTTTCCCAGTTCTCACCAAATTTACAACACCCCATGCCGATAATGGCCACTCTATCTCTAATTCCTTCTTTTCTCATATCTTACCTCATTTTTGATAAATTCTAATGACTTATGACTTACGACTTATGACTTATGTTCCCATCGGACGGCATTTCCAATAGTAATTGTAAAAACCGGCCTCCTCATGAAATCTTCTATAGGTCATCTCTACAGGGGCGCCTATCTTTATCTCCTCAGGTTCGCAATCGGTCATCAGGCAGTAGATACGGGCCCCCACTTCAGTTTCTACAATCGTCTGGATGGTTGGCGGGTTCGGTCCACCAGCCAGGTTATCGAGAGAATAGGAAAAGACCTTTCCTTTCTTATCGGATAGGGGAAACTCCTCAAAGTTATCCCTGCTCTTACAGGAATAACATACCCGCTGAATAGGGAAAGTTATTAAGCCGCATACATTGCATTTACTTCCATGCAAAGCGGCAGACCATTTTCTTGTCCTCCACATTACAGAGGCAGAGGGGAAGAGACGTATAAGCTCCTGAGGTGTCTGCACAAATCCACGAAAGGCGAGATATTTCTGGTAACTAAGTTCCTTACCCGCCTCGAGGGTCAATCCTGTTACTGATGAGTTACCTCTTCTTTCAATTTCACTGCTTACCGTAAGCAGAAGGGTATCGCTTCCACTGCCAAAGTTTGCCCAGAGGATCGTCTCGCCTGGTTTTGCCGCGGCCAGGGCAGAAGCGAGCATCATAAAAGCCTGGGCAGAGCCGGTATTTCCTGTCCTGTCCACCAGGGAATCCTGTATCTGTTCCGGTTTAAACCCCAATTTCTTTGCTACCCGCTGGTGGCTTGTCCCCTCGGGACTGTACATGACCAGTTTATCTACTCTGCCGGCCTGCAGGTTATTTCTCTCCATGATAGCAGTTATGGAATGAGTTATATCCTTCTCATAACCCATCTGGACGATAAAACGATCCTCCCATGTCTTCACAAAATTGTCTTTATCCATTCTCCATACGTCGGTAATATCGTTCCAGGCCGAATAAGAATCTTTGATATGGCAGATCACATCTGAATTTCCAAGGAGAACTGCCGCCCCTCCATCCCCCATAATACCCTCCTGAGCGGAACGTGGAAGAGCAGGGCGACAATCGCCAGTGATAATGAGAATATCTCCCAGGCCCGCTTTTACCGCATCTGCAGCGGCAATCAAGGCATTCGTACCTGACCTTGTTGAACCGGCAAAATCACCGGTACGGATACCGGGGGGAAGATCGAGCACCCCTGCGCAGATAGCGGCACATTGTTTCTCCCAATACGGAGCGGTAGTAGAGGCAAAGTAAAGCCCTTTTATCTTATCCCTGTTTTCCTGCTGCAAACACTTTAAACCGGCCTCAATCGCCATGGTGACGCTGTCTTCGTCAAAATTGGCTACCCGCCTCTCTCCTTTTCCCGCTTTAGCGCCCCAGGCCGTGCCGATTGTCTTTCTGCTCAAACGGTAATAGGGGAGATGAACGGCAATCTTTTTAATTCCAATCATAAGAACTCCTCCTCTTTTCCTCCAATCTTTCTATCTCCCGTGCTTTTTTATGTATAAATTTAATAAACCATAAATTCTTCATAAATTCTTCAGGGACGAAGGTGTGCGACAAATTTATGGGTAACAATTTCATGCCGCTGCCCGATGCTCCCAAAAATCTTCCCATCGGTTGCTAAGAATACTGCAGCGCAGGGCTATGATACTGTCCACACCCTCAACCGTCCAGTGCATACCCGATTGTTTCAAACGTTGTGCGACCACGGTTCGACAGCCTGCCTCCAAGACTCCAGAACCTACAAAGATCCCGCGTTTCCGAAAGTTCGCATACCGCAGCCAATATGGTGCATCGAGGAACGGATGCTCATTTTAAACGCCTCCAAGTCAAAACCGCCGGTTGTCACCTTAATCAGATTATAGCGGAATAGACCGACATTGTCAACTATTTACCCATATTTTTGTCGCAGACCCAAGCTCAAGTCAACCAATGAATATTCCTGCGTTTGGGGACTCAAAATCCCCCGGGCCTTGCGCCCATCCCGGTTAGATCCCGGGCTCCGGCACCATGAATATCAAGGAGTTGAAGGTTATAAATTATTGCTCATTGCATATACCTGAAGGCGGCGTGATTGGAGGTGAAAATCGGTGGATTATTCTTCAGCAGTGAAGCGACAGCGGGATGCTGCTTGAATTCCTGATTCAGAAAGTGCCGCACTTGTCTCCGGTCCCAACCGCAGGGGTGCCGAAATCCGGTATAGAGGGAAAGGTCTCCATCATAGAAACGCCGTGTTTCATATTCCCTATCCTCAGGACCGCAGACAGGCATATTAAAAATGGCGAGATTCAGGAAACTGATTGCCTTAATGTGCCGGACAACAAAGGCGAGTGTCCGCCGCGCCTCCTCCTCCGTTTCTGCGGGCGTGCCAAAGAGCAGATAGAGGTAAACGGCAATCCCCGCTTCTTTTAGATTTTGCAGAACCTGTGACGCCATCTCCAGATCTATGCCTTTCCCCATGGCATCAAGCACCCTCTGATCGCCCGACTCCAGCCCCAGCTTCAACATCACGCACCCGGAACGTTTCAGAGCCTGGCAGAAATCGCCATTCGTCAATTCCCGGCCAAATCTGGCAAACCCGTACCAGGGAACGCCGGGAGGATGGTCCGCCAACGCCCGCAGGAGTCTTGGGCTTATCGCATTGTCGAGGAAATGAATAAGGATGGGCTTCGTTTTCACCGTCAGACCATGCAGATCGGCAATTATCAGCTTGTCGGGCAAGGGACGATAGGGACTGTCTTCCGCCCTTTCTGGACAGAAGGCGCACTTACTCCAATAGCATCCGCTCGAGGCGCTGTAGGGAAGGATGAAGCCGGGGGCTATGTAGTCGGCAAGCGGCAGTGCTCCGTAGTCCGGTGTGCTTTGATCTTCCCTTATCTCTCCTATGCCGAGCAACTCCAGCAAGGGCTGCTCTCCCGGACCAGCGACCAAATGATCGATGAACCCGCTGAAGGGGTTCTGCCGGCCGGGTCTTTGCATCCAGGAAGTTACCAAACCGCCGCCCATGATCACCTTGCACCGGGGAAACTCTTGCCTTATGTAGCCGATGAGGGCAAAGGCACAAAGGGCCTGGTTCAAATAATTCAAGGAAATCCCTACGACAGGCGTGTTCATACCTTTCATGGCCTCTGGTATCCGCTTCTGGAAATAGGGATAGAAGGGGTTTTGCTCCGGGCGGCGGGCGGCCTCGAATAGATCGGCGCTCCGGAGGGGAGAAAGGCACTGATGACGGTAGTCGGCAAGCCCTAAGGTGACCTCGCGGCCATGCACGGCGATGGCAAGGGCTCGCTGCAGATCTCGCACTGCCCGTGCATAACGGTCCGGAGAACTGTAAATATTCATGTCCTTCAATGCCGCAATGTTATCGAAGCGATGACGGATCGCCCGGCGGCTCCAGTTATCGGAGGCCGCCGTCTGGGGCTTCCGCAACATATACATCAGCCCTTCAATATTGGCGTCCAGCAATTGGCAAGACACCCCATGCCGGGCCAGCGTCCCGGCCAGCTTAGCGATGCCGGCCGGAGGCTCGGATGGTTTTGCCACCGGTGGGTAGATAAGCAGCATGGCGATCCTCTCGTAATGAAATCCCTCAAATTTAGAAATATCACAGGAATTGTGATGAAACAAGACTAAATGTAGTAGTGTCAGGCTTAAATTCAAAGGGAAAATCTTTGACTTTTTTCCCCTGCCGGGGTAGCTTTAAGAATATCCGGCAAATGAGTCCAGCACCACTTGTATGTAAGAGGAAAATAGCAGTATGCGCAGACGCCTCTTGAGATGGTCTCTTGTGCTTTCCGTAATTCTGGCCGTCGTCGGGTTTTTTACGGCAGGTATTTACCGTCTGCAATTTGATGCCGATATCCTGTCCTCCCTCCCCCGGAACGATCCCGTTTTAGCCGATGCCCGTTACGTCATTATGCATCATCCGATTCATGACCGGGTGATCATAGATGTGGGGCATCCCGGCGGGGACATGGATATCCTCGTTGAGGGGGCAACCCTTGTCGAGGCGAGAATGCGGGAGGGCGGCCTTTTCAAGGAGGTGGGGTTCGGTCCTATCGGTCAACTGATACCGGAGCTTGTTCAGCATCTTGTCGCTCACCTCTCCGTCCTTTTCACTGAAAGAGAACTCGAAGAGAAGATCAAGCCCCTCCTGGCGCCGGGAAAGATTCGCCGGACTCTGAAAGACAATTTTTCTTCCCTGTATTATCTTGAGGGAATCGGCCAGACGAGATTTATCTCCGATGATCCTCTCGCCTTGCGGAATCTGGTCATGTCCCGTTTATCGCCTCTTTCACCTGTGAAAGGGACCTTGATACATAAAGGTCATCTCATCTCACCGGACAGGGGACATCTCCTGATCGTCGCGGAGCCTTTGAATTCCGGCATGGATACACGGTTTGCCAGGCGGGTCACGGCGCTGATAGGAGATATCTCAGCAGAACTGCAAGGGAGGTATGGCCGCCATAACGGCTTTACCCTTACGCCTGTCGGCGCCTATCGCGCTGCCCTCGATAACGAAGACAACGCCAAACGTAATGTTAAAAGGGCGGTGCTCTTTTCAACCGTTGCCATCGCCATGCTGCTCTTCGTGGGGTTTCCCAGGCCGCTGATCGGTCTTTTATCCCTTTTGCCGGCCTTCGCCGGGACCATGATGGCGTTTTTTGTCTATTCCCTTTTTCACCCTTCCATTTCTCTTCTGGCCGTCGGTTTTGGCGGGGCGATTATTTCCTTTACCATTGATTACGGCATCACCTATCTTCTTTTTCTTGACCGTCCGTACGAAACACGCGGACTGGAAACCACAGGAGAGGTCTGGTCCCTGGGTCTGCTTGCCATGCTGACGACGGCTGTCAGTTTTGCATTTCTCTCTGTAAGCGGATTTCCCGCCCTGGTGCAGATAGGACAGTTTGCCGCTCTGGGAGTCGTATTTACCTATATTTTTGTTCATCTCTTCTTCCCGTTGACATTTCCCGTGATGCCCCCCGCAAAACGGTCTCCCTACCTGCCGCTGCAGCGTTTCATCAACAGAATCGCGTCTTCTCACGGCATTTGGAAAACGTATGCCGCATTGGCTTTCGGGGTGTCCATGCTGTTTTTCGCCAAACCGGAATTTCATGCCGATCTGAATACCCTGAACACGGTCAGCAGGGAGACGCTTAGCGCCGAAAAACTCATCCGGGATGTATGGGGGGATATCTTCAGCAAAATATATCTGCTGGTTGAAGGGCGTGATCGTCAGGACTTGCAACGGAAATGCGACCGGATGGCCGAAATGCTCGCCCAGGAAGTGGCGGCCGGCCGGCTTTCCCAGGCATTTGTCCCTTCCATGATTTTCCCTGGCGATCAGATGGCGGGCAAAAATTTTGCGGCCTGGCGGAGCTTCTGGAATCCGGAGAGAATTGCCGGGCTTCGCAAGGCCATGGGGGAGGCGTCAGGGCCGTTGGGTTTTTCTGCGATCGCTTTTGACCCGTTTCTCGCGTCGCTCGCTAAACAGGACATGCCGGGGACGGACATGCCGGAGAGGTTTTCCGGCCTTCTTAGTATCTCGGTGAATCAGGATCGGTCTTCCTGGGTG
>MNZP01000167.1 GCA_001873675.1 Syntrophaceae bacterium CG2_30_49_12
TGTCCTCTGTCCTCTGACCTCTGACCTCTGTCCTCTGTCCTCTGACCTCTGTCCTCTGTCCTCTGTCCTCTGACCCCTGCCCGTATGGCATCCTCGAGGGATAATGCCCCGGTGTAAAGGGCCTTACCGATGATAACTCCCCTCACCCCAAGATGTTCTATTTCCGTGAGTCTCTCAATATCATCTATACCTGATACACCTCCCGATGCTATTACAGGAATAGCGATAGATTCGGCAAGGTTCTTCGTGGCCTCGATATTGACACCCGTTTTCGTACCGTCTCTTTTGATATCAGTATAAACGATGGCATCCAGACCATATCCTTCGTAACTTCTCGCTATCTCTATTGCGGAGACGGATGTCGTCTCCGTCCATCCCCTGACTGCTGCCCGGCCCTCACTGGCGTCAATGGCGAGAATGATTTTACCCTCGTAAAATTTGCAGGCATCTCTGACAAACCCTCTGTTCTTCAAAGCTGCCGTTCCTAAGATAACCCAATGAACCCCCATATCGACATAAGTATCAATGGTCTTCATATCCCTGATCCCGCCGCCAACCTGTAGCGGCGCCGTGACCTCTTTTACGATCCTGCGGATTACCTCCTGATTTCGGGGAGAACCGGCGAGGGCGCCATCAAGATCAACCACGTGGATACGGTTGGCTCCCTTTTCCTGCCAGGTTCTTGCCATCTCAACAGGATTGTCGGAATATACGGTAACGTGCCGGAAGCTTCCCTGAATAAGCCTCACGCAGGCGCCATCTTTTAAATCAATCGCAGGTATGATAATCAACTACTGACCCCTATCTCGACTCTTGTACGTCATATGTCCTCGAATTTTTGACATACGACTTACGACATATGACTTATGACTATGTTTTATGACTTACCGTCCCTGGGGAAAGGTTTCCATGATTTTCTCCATTCCCTCTTTTGTCAGTTCCTCTGCCGTTGCCCACCTTCCCCTGTGTTTAAAGAAGGAAGAGATAAGAAAAATATTTTCTAACAGTGAACTTTGTGTCCTGTCGAACGTGCCCTTCCATATCAGCGTTCCATCGCTAACCCTGACCAGATGTATATCGAAGGCCACTGAGGCAGGTTTTTCAACAGAATAAGAGCGTCCCCTCCTCTCTCTGTAGCGGTAGACATATCCGACGACAATTCCATCCACTTCCAGTTCACTGCCCACCTTTTTCAATATCTCTAAAAGGGCCGTCTTAAAGGATTCAGCAGATATACGCCTGTAAATACCATTTACCCTTTCAGGCGGGATGAGATTGAATTTCCTTTGCTTCTCAAGCTGCTGAACAAATATACCTTCCACTACCTTTTCCGCATCCTCCGGAGATTTCTCGGTAAGGAAGATGGCTCCGCACAGGGGACAGCGGACAGTTTTGGTGTTATCCTCTTCCGGGATTATCTGTTGAAAGGGGACGACGGCAATGCGGCGCAAGGCAGGTTTCCCCTCCTGCGTAAGAGGGCTTATCGTATTTCCCTTGTGATGACAACCGGTGACAACAGCAAAAATAAGACATAAAAAAAAGAGGCTGACTCCCCGTTTTAAAAAGCTGATAATGTTGTCCAAATAACTAAACATCCTTATTCCCTAAATATACGACTATTGTTGTTGTTTAGAGGCTTCCCTTTGTAGACAGTACACCCTTTATCCGGTCGTGGAGGGATGATGCTTCTCTTATGGCGCGGGCAAATGTCTTAAAGATTGCCTCTGCGATATGATGATTATTCTTGCCATATATGAGATTGATATGCAGGGTTATTCCACTATGGTCTGAGAAGGATTTAAAGAATTCCCTTAGCAGGGCGGGATCAAAATCTCTGATCTTTTTGTTGCCAAAATCAGCATTGTAAATCAGGTAAGGTCTCCCGGAGATATCCACCGCCACACTGCATAAACTCTCATCCATGGGAACCACCGCTGACCCGTAACGTTCTATTCCTTTTTTGTCACCCAGGGCTTCTTTAATGGCTTCTCCCAGGCAGATTCCAATATCCTCGACGAGATGGTGATCGTCTATGGCAGTATCCCCTTTGCTTTTTACAGTCAGATCAAACAGACCATGTTTTGCAAAAAGGTCCAGCATATGGTCAAGAAAAGGTATGGTGGTAGTTATTTCGCCCCTTCCCCTGCCATTAAGGGTGATCTCCACCGATACTTCTGTTTCGGTTGTTTTTCTGTATACTTTCCCCATCCGCTTCATAACAACATCTTTCCTCTTAAATGACCTTATTCAGGGAATACTCGATTATCCCTTCCGCCCCTGCCTCCTGAAGGAGGGGGATCAAATCTCTGACGGCATTTTTGCCCACGACGGTCTCGACAGCGAACCAATCTTCTGAATGCAGACTGGATATCGTGGGCGCTTTCAGGGAGGGAAGCAAAAGGACAATTCGTTCGAGGTTTGCCCTGGAAACGTTTAACTTTAAGCCGACCTTACCCATCGCCCCCAGGGAACCGTTGAGAAGTATCCTTATCTGTTCTATCTTACGTCGTTTCCAGGGATCCTTCCATGCATCATGATTGGCAATCAACTGGGTATTGGTCTTCATCAGTTCACGAATGATCCTTAACTTGTTGGCCCTGATGGTGCTTCCTGTTTCCGTAACCTCCACAATGGCATCCACAAGGCCCTCGACAACTTTGGCCTCTGTTGCCCCCCAGGAAAATTCAACATGAACATTGATATTTTTATCCTCGAAATATTTTCTTGTAAAATTAACCAGTTCTGTTGATATTTTTTTCCCCTCTAAATCCTCCAGGGAACTGATGGGGGAGTCTTCCCTGACGACCAGTACCCATCTTGCCTCTCGGGGCGATGTCTTTGAGTAAATAAGGTCCTGAACAACGACGATATCTGAATTATTTTCCATGATCCAGTCTTTCCCGGTAAGACCGGTATCAAGGGTTCCATCTTCAACGTACTTTGACATCTCCTGGGCCCTTACAAGGGTGCAGGAGATGTCCTCATCGTCTATATCGGGGAAATAGCTCCTGCTGTCGTAAGAGATACGCCAACCCGCCCTTTTAAACAGCTCGACGGTATTTGACTCCAGGCTTCCCTTGGGTATTCCTAATTTCAACTTCATTTATAAACATTCTCCGGGGAAAATACCCTTTCTCCCACGGTCTCGACCTTTCCTGCGGACAGTCTTCTGTGGAAACATGACCTGTAACCGGTATGACACGCAGCTCCACCGATCTGTTGCACTTTCAGGAGAACGGTATCGGCATCGCAATCAATCAGGATATCCCTGATTAACTGAACATGACCTGACTTCTCACCCTTGTTCCATAAGGTATTTCTCGACCTGCTAAAGTAATAAGCTCTACCGGTTTCGAGCGTTTTTAACCATGCCTCACGATTCATATAGGCCAGCATCAGGACCTCTTCCGTTTCGTTATCCTGAACGATAACCGGTACCAGACCTCCGCCCTTTTCAAAATCAAGCTCAATCATCCTACTCCCACCAGCTGAATTTAAGATGATAATTTAAGAGTTTATTTTAATCAAGCATTATTTTCCTGTAACTACTCAGGCTATCAGGTTCACGGTTCACGGTTCACGGTTCTATGTCTTTGATTTTCTTGTCTTAACCTTGAACCGTGAACCTAGAACTTTGAACTCTTTGATTTTCTTGTCTTAACCTTGAACCGTGAACCCCGGAACTTTGAACCTGAATAGTTACATTTTCCCTTATGTTTTTCCCGTTTTTCCTTGACTTTCACCCTGCCTGTAAGGTAACTATAGTGCATAGTGCATAGTGCATATAAGGATAAGGAGGTTAGGTTATGTCAGTGCTTATTGGCGGCGCCATTTCGGTAATTCTGGGAATTATAGGAGTTATTGCATGGTGGGAACAATTTGGCATTATTTTAAAAGGTTCAGTACCGATTACCCTCTTGCTGGGCGGTGCTCTCGCCCTCTATATCGGTTACGATGAATTACAGGAAAAGCTCCGTGAGGAAAAACAGGGGCAGGAGGAAAAATTGGAAAAGGCCCGGGAAGAGATAGAAATGATCAAGGCCAGGTCGGAACTTTACAGGGAGGAACTCGAAAAACTGAAAGAAGAAACCAGGGAAAGAGAAAAAATTTAGTAACTATTCAGGTTGTCAGGTTCACGGTTCAGGGTTCAGGGCTGATTGGCTTGCGCTCTTCTAAATATCCCCTGATGCCTCTGATGCTGTTTAAGGAAAAATATCTTTCCCGTGCCTGTATATCGTCGGGAAGGTTGCCATAATGGGCCAAACCCTGATCATTTTTCAGCAACTCGGTGAAAATACTTTCTTCACAAGGTTCATGCTCTGCTCGAAGATGCCTTTCTATAACGGCAAGCCAATTATCCAGTTGGGCAAAGGCCGCAGCAAATACATTTTTTACATCCTCGCGACTGCCGTAATGGCCAAGACAGATGCGGGAAACAGGGAGGGCGGCAGCTTTATCCAGGGAACTTCGGTAAACCTCATAATTGAATACAGGGGGGGTCGCGAGACGAAGATATATATCCTTATCCTCCTCCAACGGGTAGGTTACCCCCGCCACTTCTCCCGCGAATAAGATTTCACCTGTCTGATAGCAGAGGTGATGGGGTGCATGGCCGGGTGTGGGGATGGCAACGATGGTGATTTTCCCGGCTTTTATATATTCCTGGTATCCTATGCTTTTTTCGGGAACGGGAACAATTTCCCCGTATGCCTCGGCCACGTCGCCTAATATTTTCCGGGAACTCTCCCACAATCTACCGGGAGCAATCATGTGGCGAATAGCCTGGGGATGGCAAATAACCTGCGCCTGTGGATAGCGCTTAAGCAGCAGCCCCGTACCGCCTGCATGATCAATATGAATGTGTGTCAGGAGGATATAATCTATCTTTTTCACCTCTCGCTTTTTCAGCGCTGCGAGGAGGAGAGGGATGGTGGAACGGGGACCGGGATCCACAATAATGGTGAGATCATCGGGAGTGTATAGCCAGGCGCTGATAAATTTCCGAAACCCTCTCAAGGGCTGGTCTAAATCTATCAGGTAGAGATTTTCTATTATCTTTTTAGATCGAGCTTCCTCTATATTGGCAATCATTTCAAGAACATCCTGTCATTCATCTATGTGCCTTTGGTCAATAATAATTCCTGTCAGCAGAGCAAGAATCCCTGCACCCACGGCGCAGAGCCCGGCTATAGAAAAGGGAATAGCGTAGCTGCCGGTACGATCAAAGATGAAACCAGCGAGGACAGGGCTACCCGCGGCAAAGAGTACAGCCATCCCGTGGGTGACAGCGATCAGCCTGGCCAGATAGTCCGTGCCGAAATAGTACCCCAACAGGCCGGGAATCAGCGGTACACGGGCCCCGGCAAACACGCCCAGGGCGAGCATGGCGCCGAAGATTGCCGCCGCATCGTGCATCCCTACTAAGACAAAAATAGGCGCTGCGGTGAGAAAGGAAAAGAGGGCGATACCTTTCGTCCATCCTAAAACATCCGAAAGGGCTCCTCCCCCGGCGCGGGCGATGGTGCCTCCGATCCCGAATGCTCCCAGTGCGCTTGCCGCCGCCAGCGCCGTTACCCCCCTGTCAGTAGCAAAGCGGACGATGTGCGCCGGGATTACGTAGATTGGCACCAGAGAGAGCACATAGATGCTCAAAATGTAGCGAAAAGCTTTTGTCCTGACGGCATAGCCTATTGTCCAGCACTCCTTAGCGACTGGGGTATCCCCTTGCTGGTTTTTTGGGTCATGGATAGTGGCTGTCATTCGTTGCGGCGCGGCGCCATAGGGCAACACCCCTTTTTCCTGGGGACTTTGTATCAGAACCAGGGCAGCAAGAATCAGCGCTACGCAGCAAAGCACACCCAGACCAATGTATGCGTCACGCCAGCCATAAGAAGTGATGAACCAGCTCAATAGCGGGCTGAGGACCATGGTTCCTGTTCCGACGCCAGAGGCAACTATCCCCAGCGCCAATCCGCGCTTTTTATCAAACCAACGCTGCACTACAGCCAGGGGTGGCGACCAGGTTGCCGCAGTTCCAATACCGGTAAGGACATAGGTGAGATAGAAGTGACCGAGGGAGCCGGCACGACTGGTCATGACAAAACCGGCGCCCGTGAGTACAGCGCCTAATAGCATGGCAAATCTCGGCCCACGCACATCGGTCAACCACCCCATGAAATAGCCTGAGACCGCGAAACTGATCAGCCACACGGTGCTTACCGATGCGGTGGTGGCCCGCGTCCAGCCAAATTCCTCCTGAAGAGGTTGAAAGAATACGCCGAAACTATAAAAGACGCCACCGGAGGCAGCGGTGGCGAGGAATGCCCCGGCAACTACAACCCACCCGTAGTAAATTTTCCATAGTTTGAACATTTTGATTCTTTACATGAACTTATTTCCTTGTGAGGGCAGTATAGGATAACGACAATTACGTGTCAACAGGAAAGAGAGCGCTATCGCATCTCAGGTTCAAAGTTCCGGGGTTCAGGGTTCAGGGTTCAGGGTTAGACTTATGAAATATGGTAACTACTCAGGTTGTCAGGTTCACGGCTGATTGGCTTGCGCTCTTCATATTTCTCGAGATAGCCAGCAATAGGAATCCACGTCTAACCTTGAACCGTGAACCCCGGAACTT
>MNZP01000183.1 GCA_001873675.1 Syntrophaceae bacterium CG2_30_49_12
ACATCTTTGTTAGAACGAGTATTTAGAGAGATTGGCCGTCGTCTTAAAAGAATAGCCTGGGGATGGTCTGATAAAGCAGTAACCAATATTTCAAAAATGATCATGATAAGACAGTATTCTCGGAATGAATGGGAACAATACTGGAAAGAGAAACTGGGCATCAAAGGCTATTTTAATATCCAGATCGAAGAGGTCCAAATATCATGATGCCACAACTTTTGAACGTTACCAATTGATTTAATGTATCTGAGAGAGTTGTAACATATTTATCTGAAAGCAGCGCGCCGGAAATAAGTATAGTGGCGCACAGCGCGGATGCTGCATGATAAAACAAAATCTTTTTCAGTCTCTTATCCATGGATATGGCTCACAATATTTTGCTTTCAATATCAATCTGGAAATGACTATTTTTTATATCAATATTTTTTGAACCAACAGCCATACCAGGAACCTGATCGAAGCTACTTACGATCTTCTGAAAGATTTTATGCATTTCTCCAAAGTTCTTTGCGGTAATACTCCCTGAAATCTGAATTTGCAGTGAATCTTTCTTATTATTTATTTGAATGCTCTGGATATCCGTATTTTCCATAGGAAGAAATTTTAAAGCAACCAATGTCTTTTGGATGTCGGGAATTGAACGGGCTTCATTAATCAAGTTAATTAAGGGCGTTAGCTGCTGTAACTTTTCCGAATCTTTTTCATAGGCGGAGACTATAGATTCTATCCCTGTAAGGTCCTTTCTTAGTAAATTAATATTTCCTTTCAGCGCTGAAATCTCTCTCAGATTGATCAGGAGACAGCTCAGGCCGATAAAAGAAAACAAGAGAACAAGAATGGTAGAATAAGCGGCCATACGTTTCTGGATGTACAGCATCCTGTATTTTTGAGGCAGGAGATTATCGTTTTTTAGATGTTGTTCAAAGATAACTGCAGACAGAGGTGTAATGAAGTTTTGGAGTGTTTCTTCGGAGACTAAAATGTTTGAAGGATAACTGATCGTCACTACCGGAACAATTGTTTTCAGATGGCCGGTTTCTTCCTCTTTCAGGGCATTCATCAGAATAACTTGCTGAGGGTTCAATCTTAATTTCTGCTGGCAGTAGCTTATCGTCATATTAATATTATCAACGTCAAGGTCATGAATATCCCTTCCTGAAGATTGAGTGCTTCTGATAAAACGGAGTTGTCCGTTCTTTACGAGAAAGAGGTTTTTCCCAATTTCTGACGTTGCAATACAGAGAACGGTTTTGGGGCTGAGTTCATCCGAAGCCTGGATAACTTTCGAAAGCGTAAGTATATCAGGATATATATACTTAATCGCCTTTCCGTATCTATTGAATCGTTCGATGATGTCGCCCAGTTCGCTATTCTCGACAGCGAAGTAAAACACATCCCTTAACCCTTTTTCTTCGACTGTTTTTTCTTTAAGAACAGTGTAGAAGAAAGAAAAACTACTGAGTTCCGGAAAGCATTTCCTTATTTCGATCTCAACGATTTTTTTAAGATACGCTGCTCTGGCGGGTGGGGCTGAAATAATGTCACTGTAAAACCTTTTAAAATGACAGATGACAGTGAGGTTGGGCAATTTGGCAGTTTTTAGGAAAGAATCAAACCCCTCATCATTAAAAATGAGTGTTTTCTGTACAACTGTTTTTCCCCTTCTCGATGACGCGAAGACGACCTTAATCAAGTTATCTTCAAAACTGACTACTACCCGTCTATTCAAATTTCCTCCTGCTCTCTACTCTGTAAGGAGAAAAGATGAGTTATATATACTCCGTATTTCTTATACTTTCAAGTGTTTTTGAAAAATAATGAAAATGGGATTCAGGATAGCGAATCAAATAAGATAAGAAAAATCATACACAACTTACCTATGCCTGGCAATCTAATTTTTGGGTGAAATGACGATCGGGTTCACGATTCCCGGTTCACGGTTCAAAGTTCAAAGTTGTTTGTCAAGGATTCAGTCTAAACCTTGAACCGTGAACCTTTAACCTTGAACCGTGAACCCTGGAACTTTGAACCTGAGTAGTTACATACAAAGTTGCATTCAAAATTAGCTTTTCAGCCTTTCACCCCTGAATTGCCGGCAATTCGACAGCAATAACGGTTCCCGTCGGACTATTGTCCCTCACACTTACATGACCATGATGATCCGATATAATCGAACTCACAATGGCAAGTCCAAGACCTGTCCCGGACCTCTTTGTGGAAAAGTAGGGTTCAAACATCCTCATCTTATAGCCGGCAGGTATACCGGGGCCATTGTCAGCAACCTCTATTCTGGCCTTTCGCTGAGTTTCATCATAAGAGGTCCTGATTTCGATACGACCATCTTTTTTACCCGCTGCGGCAATGGCATTATCCAGAAGATTGATCATAACTCGCTTTATCTGTTCTGGATCAAGATTTAATTTTGGTATATCTGTCCCCTCCCGAAAATCAAAATGGGTATCCTTATGGGCATCCTGAAAGAGAACAACAGAATCCCTTATAGTTTCATTAAGATCGTTGGGAGAAAGGTTGGTAACCGGCATCCGCGCATAGAGGGAAAACTCATTGACCAGTTTTCTCATTACCTCAACCTGGGCGATGATCGTCCTGGTACATTCATAAAATACGGGGTCATCATCACCCAATTTTTCACCATACTTCTTCTGCAACCGCTGGGCAGAAAGTTGCACCGGTGTCAAGGGGTTTTTTATCTCATGGGCTATCCTTCTTGCCACCTCGCGCCATGCCGCTGCCCTCTCCGCCATCTGAAGTTGTGTAAGATCCTCAAAAACTACCACCATACCGAGATCGTTGTTATCATCATCTTTTATCACGGTTGCTGTCGTTAAAACCGTTAATGTTCTGTCTTTAAGCGCTAATTCGATCTGTTTCTCCACAAAATCATCCCCGCGTACCCCCATTTCTCTAAGCAATTCATTAACCAAAGCCATATGTTCAGCGTGCAAAACATCTTTATAACACCTGTTGAGGACTTTTTCCGTCTTTATACCAAGCATTTTCTCCGCCGCACTGTTGACGGTTGTGATAACGCCGTCTTTATCAACAGAAACAACACCCGCAGATACGTTCCGGAGGACTGTTTCCATGTATTTTCTCCGCCCTTCAAGATCTATATTGGCCTGTTCCAGGCCTTTATTGCTTTTCTTTAAATCTTCCGTCATCTGGTTGAAAGAATCAACAAGAATGCCTATCTCGTCATCGGCCTTAATATTGATCCGGTGGTCGAGATTTCCCTGGGCTATCTTACGTGTTGCCTCTGCCAGGTCCTGGATGGGAACCGTTATGCCTTTGGCCAGAAAGAGTCCAAACCAGGTGGCGGAAAAAATGATCAATAGGGTTACAATAAAAAGTATAATGATATAGCTGAGTTTAATAGGATTTTTTAACAGGTGTAATTGTCTGTATCTCTCTGACGTATTGGAAATAGCAGCCATCTTATCAACTAAAGATTTAGGGATATAGTAACTGACAACAACTACGCCAATGACCTCTTTGGGACTAAGATAGGAATAGATAGGAGTTAAGCCGCTGATTAAGTCCCCAACATCTGACGACTGTATAGCTGAAGCCTCCTTCCCCACAAAAATATCTTCAAGAATCTTAGGAGATAGAGATATAGGATAGATATCAGGGTTTTCCCGGTCCTTGATAATCAGATTTTCTTCCCGATTATCAAAATATACTCCAACCATACCCAATCTGTAGTTCTCCTGCCTCTGTTCTATCAGGGTTCTCAGATAATCTGTCCTTTCCCGCTCATACAGGTGATTTTTCGTAATATCAAAACTGATCTGTCTTGCATAATGTTTTGCATGTTCGGCTGTTTGCTGATAATAGAGCTGGGCAACTTCGAGGGTTTTGTTAAGGGTATCTCCTATCTTTATATTGAACCAGTTGTCTATGCTACTGGAAAGAAAGTTGATGGCAATTAAAAAGAGGAGAACTGTGGGAATCAGAGACAAGCTTACAAATGCTGTTACGAGCTTTGTTCGCAGCTTTGAACCGATGATACCATGTCTTCGTTCATAGATCAGCTTGACGACATTCCTGACAATTAAGAAAATGAGAAGAATTGTCAGAATAATGTTGATATTTATCAAGCCAAAGATGAATACATTGTTCGGAAGAGAAAGGATATCTCCCCTGCGGAACAGGTGACTTTCAAGAAAAGTAGCAAGAACGATTACAAAGAAGAGGACAATGATGATGATGATACGTTCTCTTCGACGTTTCCTCGATTCCTCAACATCAATTTCTATATGACGATGACTTCTCATCCCGAACGATAAACAAACTCCTGTTTGTACCAGTTGGTTTCAAAATCCCACAGAGAAATGAAGGAAAACACATATTCCATATGCAGAGGGAGACGCACCTTCTCCATTTTTGCCTTTACCAGGATGTAATGTTTTTTATCCTTTTTCAGATGCCTCATGGGCGCAACGATGATACCATTTAATTCCGCCATAGCCCGTTTGGCGCTATCAAAATCCTCAAATCCAAGTGGTTGTTGTCCATTGGACGATGAAACATCAAAGGTTTTTTTCACATTATCATGTTTAATCGTATGGGTGATAACCAGTTGGGATATCCTTTTATCGAACCAGTGTGTCCGCTTTTGATAGAGGTCAACTAAAAAAGTAAATGTAGTCGGAACGCCTGCCAGGATGGCCGATTCCATATCCTTTGTGAAGCAATTTGTTACCCTTGCATAAACCAGTACATTCTCCGCACTGCTGATAACCAGAAAGTCTGTGATCTTTGCATTCTTTTCCTGGTGGGAACAGGAGAAGAAACCGGGGAACAGACAGAGAATAAGAAATACGGCGAAAAGAATAGTTTTCTGGGGCATAATAAATTCTTTCCTATAGCGGTCCTCTTTTAGTGGTATGCACCTTCAGCGCCGATTCTATAATCCGGTCAATAAGGCATGCCTGGGTTATCCCGGAAGCCGCCGCCTGGTGGAAAAGCACGGTTGAGGGGGTCATCCCCGGCAGGGTATTCGGCTCAAGGACAACGACCTGCCCACTGTCTCGTACAATCATATCAATCCTCGCATACCCTTTCAGATCGAGGGCGCAAAATGCCTGCACGGCGGTCTCCTGTATCTTTTTCAGTGTCTCCTCCGGCAGCCGGGCCGGGGTCTTGTTTTCACCCTGGCCATAGAGAAACTTGTCTTCCAGAGAGAGGATATCGTTCGTGGGGATGGTCTCGGAGGGGGTCAAGGCCACAGGGTTATCATCACCGATCACACCGCAGGTTACCTCCATCCCGGCAAGAAATTCCTCAATCAGCACTGTATTGTCCCATAAAAAGGCGTCTGTCAGGGCATCCGGTATGCCATCCCGTGAGACCACTTTTTTGACGGCGGTACTACAGCCCTCTCTATTCGGTTTGACGACGCAGGGAAATCCCAGGTCTTTTTCGATCTTCTCCAAAATTTCCCCGCTGTTTTCCGTTGGCCATTGCCCTCTGAAAACCGGCGCCGTCCGGGGCACATCAAGGCCGCTTACGGCAAGGAGTTTCCGGGAAACGTACTTATCCATCCCGATGGCAGAGGCTAAGACGCCGGAACCGGTGTAAGGTATCTTCAGGAGTTCCAGAAGACCTTGCATACATCCATCCTCTCCATACTTGCCGTGGAGACCGATAAATAAGAGATCAACCCTGGATTTAAGCTGCTCATACATAATCGGCACGGCCTCTTCCCGCAGGTCTTCCTCAATGTCCTTCGTACTGTTGCGCATAAGCAATTTGATCGGTATCTCCCAGAAGGCCCCTCTGCTGTCCATAAAGATGGAAATGGGTTCGTACCTGTTACGGTCCATTTTGCTGTAGATATTTCTCCCGCTTTCGAGGGAAATCTCCTTTTCGGATGATAAACCTCCCATGATAATCCCCACCCTGGGTTTTTGCAGGTAATTCATGCCTATCCTCTTGGAGTCAATTGGACGCGACAGAGCGCGTCTCTCCTTCCGGGCTGCGCTCCGTCGTGGCTAACTCCTTATTTTATACCTTTTTCCTTTTGAGCATGATGAGAATCACGATGGCAACCCCCGTAGAAATCGCTGCATCGGCGATATTAAAGGCGGGCCAATGGTAGTGTCCCAAATAGACATCAAGAAAATCAACTACTTCTCCAAAACGCACCCGGTCAATAAGATTTCCTGCCGCACCTGCCGAGAGCAGGGAAAGGGAAAATACCAGGAGAAATTCTTTCTCCCCGCTTTTCCTGATGCCATGCAGAATCAGTAAAATGACGGCAATCGCCGCCGATAGAAAGAAGACTTGACGAAAGATCGGGGAGGCGCCAGCCAGGAAACCAAAGGCCGCACCAGGATTCCTGATGTATGTGATATTGAAGAAACCCTCGATAACGGCAAACGATTTATGAATGGACATCGTCGAGATGACGTAAGCCTTCGTTATCTGATCCAGAAGGATTACCGTTGCTGTGGTTGCGAAAAAGAGGAGGTATTTCTTCTTCAAAGGATTTCTCGCTTTGCTCGAAATGACATGATGGTAATGTTATTTCCGAAGTGACTATTCAGCCACTAAGACACCAAGGCACTAAAATTAAAGTATTATTCTTATTATCTCTTTAAAAGGACAACTATATAATACCTTCCTGATAATTTTAATTATCAAAGTTGTCAGATAGTGAGCTGAAATTTATAAATAACCTTTGTGTCTTTGTGCCTTGGTGG
>MNZP01000154.1 GCA_001873675.1 Syntrophaceae bacterium CG2_30_49_12
TATTGGCAGACATTTCCCCGATACGGATCCCGCTTACAGGGACATGTCCAGCCTGAAACTCCTCTCCCAGGTGGGAGATTTGGCAGAAAAAAAGGGTTATGCGGTAAATAATGTGGACTCGACAGTTGTTCTCGAAAGGCCGAAGTTGCAAGGGTATATCCACGAAATGGCGATAAATATTGCCGGTACATTAAACATTCCCGTAGCGAGTGTCAATATCAAGGCCACGACAAATGAAGGTATGGGTTTTGTTGGGCGTAATGAGGGGCTGGCGGCATTTGCCGTGGTGACCATCAGGGAAAAAGAAGATTGAGGATTTCTGAAAAACCTCTTGCACCAATTTGACCAATTATGATTTCAGAATACGGGGGAGAATATGCCAGCGATTGCATCGCTCGAAGATTTAAAAGCCGCCCAGAAAGATCTTCTGGAAGCGAAGTATCTGGATGAGTTGAAGGCTGTATTTAAGAAATGGCGCAGGATAAGTTGGAAGAATGTCTGCAAGCTGTGGTTACAGGAACGCACCCCAGAACAACTGAAAGGTGAGGGTAATGAGAATACTAATTCACGTTTCAAGGCCTGACACATTTTAAATACGCCTGTGCTCTACTCAACCATATTTTAATAGTTAAATGAAATCCGATTCGGAAAAACCCCATTATTTCGGTCATAGAAAACGTCTCCGGGAGAGATTTGAGAAGACTGGTCTCAGTTCCTTCCAAGATTATGAAGCTGTAGAACTCCTTCTGACATTAGCGATTCCCCGAAAGGATGTAAAAGACTCTGCCAAAGAGGCCATCAAAAAATTTGGATCTTTCCGTGGTGTCCTCGATGCCTCGGTTGAGGAATTAAAGAGGATCCCTGGGATAGGTGAAGCAGCTCCGTTGGCTATTCGTTTCATTAAAGAGGCCGCCAATCTTTATCTACAGCCAAAAAGTTCTTCCGACCTAACATTAAAAAGAAGCGAACCTGAAACTATCTCTTTGGAAGATCCACAGATACTTTATGACTATTGTAAAGCTGCACTTGGTACTCAACCCAATGAAACATTCAAAGTCATACATCTCAATAGCCGTTTTCAAGTAATTGACCTGCAGACCTTGAGCGAAGGAACAATAGATAGAGCGGCAGTCTATCCCCGTAGAGTTATGGAGGAGGCTCTGAAAAGGAAAGCCTCCATTATAGTAATTGTGCACAATCATCCTGACGGTAATACCACTCCATCAGATCATGACAAAACCCTCACGCGAGCACTGGTTCTTGCAGCCAAGACACTCAACATTACTGTTTTCGACCATCTCATAGTCTCTAAAGATGAAGTCTTTAGCTTTCGGGCACAAGGTCTGCTTTAATGAGTGTTTCCGACAAAATCATTGATGCATTTCCTGATCTGAATACAACTCAGGTCGGGGCGGTTGGACATACCGAAGGCCCTGTCCTAATTATTGCTGGTCCTGGTTCTGGAAAGACTCTGGTTCTCGTCGTCAGAGCTCTTAACGTTCTTCTTCAAGAACTTGCCGAGCCTCGGGAGATGCTCATCTGCACTTTTACCGAAAAAACAGCCTTCGAGTTGCGAGACCGTATATCCGCAGCTGCCAAGAAGATCAACTATCCCGGCGACCTTTCGGACCTCCTCGTTGGTACCATTCATAGTATTTGTAACGATTTCTTGATGACTTATAGACACCTCACTCCTCTTGGCAACAATTATGAAGTCCTTGATGAGCTTACTCAACTCCTCTTCCTCTATGACAATTTTGATGAAATTATCGGTATTGATGTGGATGGAAAATATCTTAATCGATGGACGACAAGGTGGACCTCTATCGAAGGTACCCGCAGCTATTTCGATAAGATAACGGAAGAGTTAGTCGAACCTGACGAACTCTTAAAGGCATCTGATCCTTTTATCCAGGCTATCGGCGCTGCTTATCTCGCTTACGAGAATGCCTTGTGGGAAAAAAATTGTATTGATTTTGCTCATCAACAAAAGCTCTGTTACCGCCTTCTTCAGAATCTAAGAGCATGCGAAGGCATCAAAAGAAAAATCAAATATGTAATGGTGGATGAATATCAAGATACCAACTATATTCAGGAACAGCTCCTTCTTCTTTTAGCGAGTCCACAAAATAACATCTGCGTGGTCGGGGATGAGGATCAAAGTATTTACAGGTTTCGTGGCGCTACGGTACGAAACATCCTTGAATTCTCAAGAAATTATCCTGATTGCAAGATTCGTAAATTGACGATTAATTACCGTTCTCATGAGAAGATTATACGAGACTACAATAAATTCATGGTGAGCCACGATTGGAGTAACCCTGGATCAGATTTCCAGTTCCGATACCCCAAAGAGATCACCGCAGACCCCGAAGGTAAATTCCCAGAATATCCCGCAGTTTTGTCCATCTGGGGTGAATCCAAAAACGACGAGGGAAACCGGGTGGCAGACCTTATCTCTTTCCTGAAAGAGAATCGGATTATTCAAGACTACAGTCAGGTGGCCTTGTTCTTACACAGTGTGCGGATGGAACACAGCGGGCACTATCTTCAAGCCTTGCAAGGCAAAGGAATTCCTGCCTTTTGCCCGCGTGCTCGGGGTTATTTTGATAACGAAGAAATCCGACATATGGTGGCCTGCTTTGCGATCTTGCTCGGATATTATGGTGATAGGCGAGGCGAGGTAAAAGGTAAGGATCTCAGCGAAATGGCGGGCTATGTAGATGAATGTCTCGTTGAACTTGGCCGGAACTTCGGGTCTCCCCATCTCCTTTCAGCCTGTATCCAGGAATTTGAAGGCGAGATCAGGGAATTACAGGAGGGTGAAACCCTTGATCGAAGGCTGGCCGATTACTTCTATCATTTTTTAGCCCATGAACCATTCTCTTCCATGGTCAAGAATGAGAACAGGGCACGTAACCTTGCAATCTTCTCTCAACTGCTGAACATTTTTCAAAATTACTATCATTACACCGTCGTCTCTTATCGGAACAGGGATTATCTCCGCCTTCATTTTTTCAATAGCTTCCTCCGTTTGCTCTACATTGGAGGTATTAACGAGTATGAAGACCCGGATCAACCCTTTCCAAAAGGGTATGTCCAGGTGATGACCATCCATCAGGCAAAAGGATTGGAATTTCCGGTGGTCGTCGTTGATTCCCTCGATAAACAACTCTCTTCTCCAAAAGATGTGGATAGACACCTATCACCATATTATCACCGAGAACCTTTCGAGCCAGAAAACAGAATAACCGGCTTCGACCGAATGCGGCTCCACTATGTTGCCTTTTCACGGGCGGAGAAGATACTGGTCCTCACTTCAACAGAGCAGCCCAAATCATACTTTAATCCTATTTGGCAGGGTTTGCAACAATGGCCATATGTGAGGCAGGATCTCTTGAAATCACTCTTCTTCCGCCTGAGAAGCCGCATGCCTTTAAAAAAGACCTTTAGTTTTACCAGCGATCTAAAGGTTTTTGAAACCTGCCCAAGGCAGTACCAGTTCTTTCGAGACCATGACTTCACACCTTCCCGATCAGCCGAAATCTTCTTTGGGGCCTTGGTGCATCAGACCATCGAAGACATCCATCGTTGGGTTCTGGAGAGAGGGGAAACGGAGTTAGGGGAGAGTAAGATTAAGGAAATGTTCGGTTTCAATTTCCGCCATCTTGTTGCCAGAGGTATTCGCCCGATTGGAGAGACACAACGTGCTAACGCATTTTCCCAGGTCATGGACTATTTTAATCAAAATCAGGGTGAGATGGAACGTATCGTTAAGACCGAAGTCGATGTATCCGTTGAGAAGGATAGCTACATCCTTATGGGTAAGATTGATCTTCTTTTAGGTGTTGATGACAAATTAGAACTGCTCGACTTTAAATCACAGCCTCGTCCCCTTAAGGATGATTCCAGACTCGATAGTTACTATAAACAACTCTGCATTTACGCTCATATCCTTGAACGGCGTTATGGCAAGAGGGCAGAAAGGCTCCTTCTTTATTGGACTGGTGAACCGCGGCGAGAAGATGCTTTAATGGAATTCCCATATCGTCCTGAGATTGTGGACGAAGCGGGTTTGCATTTTGACCATGTGGTTGAACAGATTCTCAACAAAAACTATGATATAAAAAAAGTGCCCGAACGAAAGGTTTGTAAAGAGTGTGACCTTCGGGTATATTGTGGCCGAGAAGGGGTGATCCAATTGGGTGAGAAAGAAATAGGAGACAGATGAAACAAACAGACCTTGATATCCTTCTCTGGGAAGGAGAAGGCTCAATGTTGGAATATAAGGAGTCCCCCTCTTCTTCATTTGCCCGGGACCTCGTCTCCTTCGCTAACAGTTCAGGAGGAAAGATCCTTCTGGGAGTCCGTGACGATGGAACGGTTGTCGGGGTCAGAGACAGTAATAAGTTACGAGCCCAAATCCAGGACATTGCCAGAAACTGCGATCCTCCGGTAAAGATTCTAATTGAGACGGTGGGAAAAGTAACGGTGATAACCGTCCGGGAGAGCGAAAGTAAACCCGTCCAATGCCGTGAAGGGTTTTTCTGGCGTCAAGGAGCAGTTACTCAGAAGCTCTCACGCGATGAGATACGAGATTTTTTCCGAATCGAAGGAGCCATCCGCTTTGATCTAACCGTTTGCCCGAAATTCCGTTACCCTGAGGACTTCGACCGTGAAAAATTTGATGCCTGGATTAGACAAAGCCGAATCACTCCAAGAAGAAAGATTGATGATGTCCTGGTGAATATTGAGGTCGCTGAGCGTGCCGGGAAGCGTCTCGTCTTTCGAAATGCAGGAGTTCTCTTCTTCGCTAAGGATGTTAGACATTTCTTCCCTCAGTCCTATATTACGTGCCTTCTTTCAAAAGGAACGGACAAGGTTAATATTCTGGATCGTAAAGATTTCGCCGGTGGTCTGGTAAGCGACATCGAGGAAAGCCTGCGGTTTGTTGAGAGGAACACACGGACTGGCTACCGCATCGAAAAGTTGAGGCGCGAAGATATTCCTGAATACCCCATGCGAGCCCTGCGTGAAGCCATTACAAATGCTGTCATGCACCGGGACTACTTCGAAGCTGGGGCAAATGTCTTCGTTGAAATTTATGACGATCGGATTGAGATCAGTAACCCCGGAGGCCTGCCAAAGGGGTTGAGCAGAGAAGAACTTGGCACTCGCAGTGTGAGAAGAAATCCGCTTATCGCTGACCTTCTTCATCGGATTGCTTTAATTGAAAAGGCAGGGACAGGAATCCGGCGTATGATTGAAGACGCAAGGAAGCAGGAGTGTCCTGAACCAAAATTCAAAGTGAATGGGTTCTTTACAGCGACCTTCTGGCCAAATGTTGAAATAGCCCGCAGGATTACCCCGCAACTTACCACGCAAGCCCCAGGGGAAGTCACAGGGGAAGTTGGTGAGCAAGTCACCCCGCAAGTTACCCCCCAAGTCACCCCGCAAGCTACCCCGCAAGTTATAGCAGTCCTTGAAGTGGCCCAAACTGCCCAAAATCGAGAGGAATTGCAGAGAGCAGTTGGTCTAAGAGACCGTGAACACTTTCGCAAGACATACCTTGAGCCTTTGCTTGTGGCAGGCTGGCTTGAAATGACAATCCCAGATAAACCTCGAAGTCCGAAACAGCGTTACCGAACAACCGATCTGGGGCGTAAAGTACTGGAACGATGGAACGGAGGGAAATAGATGGCAAAGATTGAAATTACTAAAACTGAGTTGGTTTGGCCGGGGAAATATAATGAAGATGGCACACGAAATGAAGTAGAGCGGGTAAACCTTCCCTTCCAGGTCATCGAGACTATCAATGAGATTCGTGCCACAAGAGAGGCGGCAAAGAAGCCAAAACAGAAATCCCTCTTCGATATATGGCAGGCCAAAGAAGTTGATACGTTTGAGGAAGGTAAAATTGACAAAGGAGATTATTAAATGAGCGACGCATCCATTGAGAAAGAGATGAAGATTACTGACCTCATATCTGAATCAGTGTTTGAGATTGGTGGTATTGATCAGCTGGATCAACTTCGGAAGAAAATTCAGGAAGAAATTCAAGATGAAGAGGGCGATAGCCATTTGTTTGAGCATTGGAACGCCTTTTTGAAAGATGCTCAAATCAAAATAGGGACATTGCTTAAGGCTGATTCTGTTTCATTCTTACTTGGTGCGGGAACATCCAAAGATGCAGGTGGCGTTTTACTTGGTTCAATCCCATTAGAAGTTGAAAATGAATTACTGCAAAAGGGTGTGTTAGGGAAAGAAGTCCAAAAATGGATGGAATTATTTTATCAGGCAGTTTACTGGTTGAATCCTGCTGAGGAGAACGTTCCAAAAAAGAAAAATGAGATCATTTCTCGATTCAATAGCAATGATAAGAAGCCGATTAAAATTAACTATGAACTAGTCCTCTCATTGTTGTATCGATGGCGATCAGCTATCATGAATAAGGGTGGACGACTGCGACTCGATGGAGACCTAACAGTCGATACCAACGCAACCGAGCTTGATGTATGCTTGAATCAAGCGAAAAGAGCCCTCATACGCCAGTGTACACTTCCCAAGAACAATACCACCCCGGATTCACTTAAAGCCCACAAAAACTTCTTGAAGAAA
>MNZP01000079.1 GCA_001873675.1 Syntrophaceae bacterium CG2_30_49_12
AGATAGCAAACGTGCTTAAACCGCGTAACATACCGTTAAAGGGAGCCGGGGCCGCCGCCAGCCCATTACTCCAAAACACTGCAAAACAATTGGGAGAAAGATATTCTAAGAGAATTGCCCCCGGTATGATATTTGCAGGCAAAGACCTTCAAAGCAGTATCGAGGGCTTATCAGGTCCAGGCAAAAAAGCAGCCCGTACAATGGGGATCCTGCACGAGTTATACGAAAGAGGAGCAGGGCCGTCGCAGTTGTATAAAACCAGACAGTTACACGCATCGCCTCAGGTCCTTATGAAGGAACATAACCTGTTGTCGACAATAAAAGGTAAAGGCGCACGAAATGCCAGTGATGCCATTATTGGGGCCAGGCAGTCAATAGGAGAGACAAGCGCTTTCAGCAGGAGCCTTGAAGACATATCGCCGAAGTTCAGAGATTATATCGGGGAATACGGCAGGGGACAGAAAATGCCAAGGGCTATGAGGAAATATTTAACTAAAAAGCTTTTAGCCCAGGACAGGCAGTTTTACCAGGCTATGTCCGGTTTTATGCATGGCTAACTTGTTATACTATATATAGTTAGGACAAAAAAGTGGGAGAAGATAACACAACTATCGATGACCAGTTCGTTGATGATTTTAAAAATAAGTCTAATTCAGATTTTTATGCTTATCAGGCCAAATTGGCTGAAAAATTATACAATGAGGCTAAATCTTCCGGCGCTCCATCATTCAAACAGAGGGTCGCAAATGTTGTAAGTCTTTCCCGCGCCGCAGCTTATGCGTCCATTTCTGACAGTGGCGAGTTTGTGACAACTAGTGCGCTTGCTACTCAAACTTTGGCAAAAGATTTCCTATCTGGCAACTTTTGGTCTGCACAAATTAATGGGCCTGTGCTTGAAAGTTCCATGGTGCCGTATTATAATCCAGCCCTGAGATGGCTGAATACTCTTGGGTCATCATTTAGTTTTAACCGTTATAATTCATCAAAATGGCCGTCAGGGTTTTTATCCGATTATTATGCCAGGGAAAGAGGCGTAAGATCTGAAAACTGGGGAGATGTAGCCAGGTATATGGCTACTCCGGCAAGAAAGTGGGGAATAGGAGCATTAGACTGGGTTACACAAAAATTAGGGTTCGCTGAAGGTACAGTGTCAGGATTGGCCGGACAGATCGGATTATACCAGGATCCGACCGGATATGCGAGACAGTTGGCTTATTCGGGCAGGCGTACGTGGGGATTAGAGTCCGACTTAAATCCTGAAAAAGTTGGAAAGTTAAGCGCTGAAGTCGCAAGAGGAGTGTTTAAGGATATGGCCGGGCTTGACCCGGAATATAGGAATTTTCTTTTAAATATGACCATGGCATCGGGGTCTGTCCAATATCGTAAAGGTATGACAGGCCAAGAGTTTATGAGAGAAATTACGGATGTCACAAAAGGATTAAACGATTTAAGAAGATCCGCAATGATGTCCAAGGAAGACTTTGTGAAGCTTGTTAAGGAATCAGGTCCTGAATTAATATCTATATCAACACCATCTGGAATAAGACAGTTGTCGGCAGCCGGCACAGCATCGGATATAAGGTATGGAATACAGGCTAAGTTGTTTGGCTTCAATGCTTTACGTCAGATGACAACCGAAGCTGGCGCAGAAAGAATGTCCGGCGCTTTTCTTTTACCGTTATATAGCCCGGCATATGGCGGTATGTGGGGCCGGGAAACTGTCATGCAGGGTGAAGCGCAAAGGCTGATGACCGGCATGAGGGACCCAAGGACCCAGCTGATAGCGCTTGGGCTGGGCTCTGGCGCAAAAACCGTACAGGAGGCTATGGTAGCCGGGGCCGGGGTTTTCATGCAGCCTGGGGGCTTTGTGCACGCTATGGAGGCAGGTGCCGATGTTGGGGCTGCGCAGGAATTTATGGCCACAGACCTGTTAACCCGCCGAGGCTTTAATATGGACACGCTGTTTAATGAAGGAAATAAGCAAAGATATCCAGCGATAGAGCTTATAGCGAACACGATGTTTAATGGTGAGTATACAAAGGCGTTTAACTTGTTCGAACAGTTAAAATTAGAAAGACAGAGCAGCAAAAACATCATTAGTTCTGTATACAACGCCCTTCATGGACAGCCTGTTAAGGGAATGTTTGGGAACATAGGCAAAGGGGTTGCTGCTTTAAAGACGCGCCTGTCCTCTGCACAAATGGTGGAGGTTGAAAAAATAACCGAACGGTATGCTGACTTACTGTATAGAGAAGACATGAGTCCGGCAGATCGTGCAGTGGGCGAAGCTGTTTATAAGCTCAGAGATCCTGAATTTGGCGGGGATAGTCCGGAAAATATAGAAAATATTGTAAAGTCTTTACAGGCAAAGGGTTCCGGGACAGATAGCTTTAAAGAGATCGCAACTATGTTTAAAGAGACTGTTATTGAGTTCGCCGGCGAAGTTGATAAGCTTGTGGCCGTACAATGAAACACACAAATAGTCTAAATAGCGGGACAAACAGGACAAATAGGACAAATAGGATGTTTTTAAATGTACGCATATAAATATCCATATTATTATAAAGACGAGACCGGCAAAGCCTATTTTATGACTATGCCTCAGGAAGACGTGTTCCCAACCGCTAGTTTTACGTATCAGCACACGGCTTATGCCCCATCGGAGTTTGCCCTTCCAGGGCTTTTCGGCACAAGGTCTGGCAAGTGGACCGGCTTAATGCCGGTACAACAGGCCATGTTAAAAGAGAGAATGGATCCGGCCAGGTTTGGCGTCGGTACAGCAGCCGTTGCAAACCCGGTCATAGACACCGGTATGTTTGCCGGGATAATGCTGGCCGGCGGATTAGCGGGAACAGCGCTGTTTGCCGCAGACATGGGTCTCAGTGCAGCGACCGGGATGGGCGCTGGTGACTGGATTAAATACACAGGTTCCAAATACCTGGGCGGCGGGTATGACCCGTATTTTGAACAGACACAGAAATATTTAATGTTAAATCTGGGGAAACCGGGAATGCCTTCCGTAAGGACGGCGCAATTGATGGCAGCCGAAACAACCAAATGGGCAGCCTCATCAAAGGCGGACGTTAATCAGCTCCAGGAAGTGGCTTACGCCTATTTGGCCGGCAGCGCCAAAGACCTGTTGTCAGAACTTAAAGACACACTGATGCCTTTAATTAAAAAGAAGTCGGCTGATTCTCTTATGACCCAGGCCAAGACTGTTGAGATGCTTGCCGGTATATCGGCTCAATACGGCCGGCAGGCCATGAAAGACGTAATGGACCTTCCGGATTTCAGGTATGGCGCCCCGGAACGCGCATTAAGCTTCAGCTCGCAATATGCACAAAGCCTGTCAAGGCCGGCAAGGGAAGGAATAATGCTGTACGGGGCCGTTTCTGCTATGACAGGAGGCGCTGCGTACACGGAGCGTATGGCCGGATCGTTTGCAAACATGTTCAACACAGACGTGCTGTTGCAGGCAAGAACCATGGGGACGGGCTCGTACATGGAGAGGACCAGGGCCGGGCTTGGTATAATGGGCATGGCGGGCGGGCGGGCTGCGGCCATGGAATCGCTATCCGGTGGCAGGGCCGCAGGCGAAATGCAGGAAACGCTGTTCGACATGATGCAGTCGGGGCAGTATAAAAATTTCCAGGCTGCATACCAGGCTTATGCTGTTGAGACCGGGACACTTGGCAGTATGACACATGATACTATAGATACGATGCGGAAAACCTACGAATATAACGAGACAATCTCATCTTTAAAAGATGACAAGTCTATAGACTCGGCGACGGCCTCGCTTGTGGGTCATGCGTTTAACAGGCCGCTGACGAAAAAGGAGGCTATAACGGCTTCAGAGGCAATGCCGGACCTTTCACTGGAAACGACCAGGGTCTGGGACTCAGGGTACGGTAACCGCAGCGGCATGACCGGCAGAATGGGCCCGGGTGATACGCGTGGCGCATTAGAGGTGGTCACCAAAGACAAATACAGGTACGCCCTTGCGCCGATACAGGCCAAGGTCCGTAAGTTGCTTACGTCGCCAGCCCGGCACGAGAGACTTCTCGCCATGAAGGTAATTAACTTGTCCAGGAAGACATTTGGCAAATATTCCGGCAGGACAGTCCTGGACCAGAAAGAGACGGCGCAGTACGGAAGTGACATGATAGGCTTTACCGAACAGGCAGATAAGATCCTGTCCCAGACAGTGTTAAACAGTTATGATACAAAAGTAAAAATCATAAATGCGCTGCAGAAGAGCCTGGGTTTTCTTCACAAGATTACAAATAAGATCACTGAAGATGTCTTGGGGGAGGCGGAAACATAGATTAAAAAAAGACCGGTTTATTCCGGTCTTTTTACATTTCACTTGTATCTGCAAAG
Organism: Syntrophaceae bacterium CG2_30_49_12; assembly: GCA_001873675.1. Lineage (GTDB taxonomy): Bacteria > Desulfobacterota > Syntrophia > Syntrophales > CG2-30-49-12 > CG2-30-49-12. The sequence continues at coordinate 4,384 of MNZP01000079.1, forward strand.
TTCAAGTTAAGAATTATGTATTTTTGATATTATTATTTACTATTATGTCTACATATTCGTCATGCCCCATCACATGCGTGCTGTAGGGCAAGTCTTCAAGATAGGTTGCATCTATTTCTATTTCGCAGTAACCGCCGCTGGCTTTCCAGATTGCCGCTGCAAAACGCTCCGCGAATTCCTCCTCGCTTTCACCACCGCACAGGCTGCTTTCGCCATACGCTTCTATTGCCTGCACGCTCCGGCCTTTTCCTTTCACGGTTTCAAGGTCCGTAAATTGCCAGATTTCATCCATTGCTTTTTGAATTTCCTTGAGTTTCCTTGTATTGGGCTTCACTATTCTAACCCGCATACCGTAGGATCGGCTCATTATTTTGCCTCCGCTTCTCTGTCTCTTGATAGACTTCAGGTTTTCGCTAACCTAACCTTCCTTCGAGCCTCAATTGTTTTTTTATCCGGCCTAAATTGGGCCCAAGTCACGATACCCAGACCAGCGTTTTTCTTTACATACTCATCGCTTCATCACATTTTACCTTCATTGTTTATCCTTTCTATCCCATTACTCCTTTAAAGTCATACGCTTTACGACACGTGTCGCGATATTTGCACGCATATGTCTCTTGCAGCGTTGAGTCAGAATCTGCATGTAAACACAAAAATTCCTTATCCGGATCTTTCTCGCCAACTTTGTACTGCCTGTGCACGAATACTGGACACGACTTCTCCACAGTTGTACCGAGTATAATTGCCAATGCCTGTAACATCTCCATTGTTACCTCCTAGGCGTCGGGAACCACGCATTTTAATGCGCGGCGGAGACGCCAACTATTGTATGTTAAAAACTTACACTCTTCCGGTTTTGTTGTTCTCGATATTCTTTCACCAGTTTGTATATTATGTAACGATATTCTGTTTTTGCTTGTTCCGCCGACATAACACAACCCAAGCCATACGTGTTTAACAATGCTGCCACGCTTAAATTCTAAGCTTGTCGTACCACCATATTTTCTACGAACGCCGCCAATAGCCGGATTCTGTACATGTAGTTGTCTACGATGAAATTGAAGTGGGGTTATTAATGTAATAGCTTCGTTGTCTGGTTTAATATGCCCGCCTATCCATGAATTAGCCAATACCCATGAATCCACACAGTGAGCATTAAAACAATTAGACATCTTTTTACTGGTTTTCTTTAATCCGGCAATGTCACGAAGCTCTTTTGTCTCATAACCCTGTTTTAACTTTGCATCGCATAGTTTACCAAGTTCGGAATAAAACCACTTCTTACCAGCTTCCAACGGAGAAAATGAAGTGTTCCAACGTTTCTGTCCTTTTTTAGTTTTTGCTCTTATGTCCTCAACAACAAAACAATCAACTGGGAATATACTTTTTAACCAATTGCATATCCTTAATTTCCATTGCCAGCGTGCCTTTGTCGATGGTGCAAGCGTACCGCTAGAACGATTTGTTCTGTTTTTACGACACGGTGTTTTTCTGTATCTTCTCGTCTTACGTAGATTTCTTCTTGTTTCAACCGCATCCCTTACCCATGTTACCGCATCAGTCTGTATATTGATATACGTATGCGACTCTGATTTAACGGTAAACCCTTCTTTTTTGCTTCCAGGATCGACTCCAACAACAATAGATTGTTTTTTGTTATCGCTTGGTTTTACATTGAGTCTAACACAAAAAATACCTTTCTTCCAGAACGGGGTTGCTTTACCTGTCCTTGTCCAGCGCCTGGCCCTGGACGGGATAGTCGGCATTAATGTTTCGCCATCTGCAGATAACACCGGAACAAACACTTCGGTTTTTGTTGCGTTAAGCCTGGAACCGTAACCAGTATGTGTATCCCTTCGAGGCTGACCGTCAGAGAGGACGGAGATTAGGGAGGCGTCTCCAACATCCTTTGTGCCGCCACGCACAGACGGTTCAGCTGCCTTCAAACGACCCTTGCGGATCTTGGCCACTCTAGTCTTGATTTTAACACGCTTGTTTCGCATCGGCCTTGCTACTCCTAACATGCCCTGGCTTTAAAGCCGGGGTTCTTGACTGCCGCAAAATACTGTTTTGCGAACCTGCATTGTATGGAGGCACCAGCACAAACCCATAATACAGGCCCTCGT
>MNZP01000219.1 GCA_001873675.1 Syntrophaceae bacterium CG2_30_49_12
CCATTTTGTGTTATGATGACAGGGCGGTGGGTTTCGTTGATTTGCTTAAGCAAATCGGCCGCTTTTGCCTTAAGGTAAGTAACTGGCTTTATATCCGTTGAAATATTCATTTCATATCACCTCCGACCTTTTTATGATACTAAATTAAGACCGAATGTCAAGGTTTATTTTGTGTCCGGCTAACGATTTGGTCACCGGCGCGAGGTTACGAGCGTCCGGTGCACTAAAATGTTATGTGCTCTACCACCCATAATATTTCTTAAGAGCATCAGCCAGAAATGAACCTGCAATACCGATTTCGATTTGCCAAGACGTATCCACAGCTTTGGATAGCATATTCTTGAGCCATCCCTGAACCGCAGGGCCAAATTCTTTTTTGGCAACATCAGGAGAATCATTGTCTTTATCTAATGCTGAATGGAGATCTCGTATGTCAGTTTCTGTGACATTCCGCGCTTTTAGGAAATCACCAAGAGTTTCAAAATCATTCTTGACGACCTGGATTTCAACTGATTGTTTGTTGTGATTGCCAACTAAAATCGTTGTATTGTCGCCAAATATTGCATTATTGAACATCGACCTGGTGTCTATGTCTGCGCTAATATCCAAGACCTCTTTGTCGGTCAAGCCATCATCAAACTTTCCGCTCAATTCCAAGACAAAATCCAGTAACCTTGACCTCACTTCAGTTAATATTTGAGTGATTGCACTTGTGCTTATTTCACACCAGGCCCGTTGAATATGAAAACTCGGATCGAGCCCTTTACCTAAGAGGTGGTTAGCCTCTAAAGGTATGGGGCTTTGAATGCTGCCACCCCCATTTGCTGCAAACTGTTCAAGTACGCTCAGAGATTGTCGAAGTTTTGTTGTTTCAAGGGATTCCCTATATTCTTTGTCTAAATGCGAAAGAGGGATTGGATGTCTGCTATACTGGTATGCCATGTTCGCAAAGTTTGCTAATACTTGAGCGCTTACAGTTCGATAGGGTGGAACATCGGCGGTTTCACTATAGCCATTGATCTCGTTGTTTACCCATTCAGTCAAATCTTTTTTGCCCAACTTGTGAAGCAAAATCTTCGTTTTTATAAGTGCATTTGTTAGATTTGGTTTCTGTGCGCCAAGGATATCTATTATTTCTTCAATTAACTTCATATTGTGTCCTCTTACACATAACGGGCTAATCAGCCGCGCGTCTTTTTGCGTCGGCTGAATTAGCATTGTTGGGCAGCCATAAGCTGCACACGGTTTTATCACCTTGCGTAGAACACCTTAACCGACATCATCTTGCCATTACTTTGCAAACGCATAGGCCGATATCCGATAAACCTTTCTTCAATCCCACCATACAAAGCTTCCCTGAGAAGTTCATGGGACACAGGGGGGAAGATATTCTGATAGAGATCGTCAAAGGTAAGTGCTTCCAATGACAGTATCTTGACAATTTCGTCTTGTACGCGATCAACGTACTTTTCGTGTTGGTAGGATGAGTATAGAGTTGCCCCGCTTATAACAATAATCGCGGCAACGACTACACTAAACACAATTTCCTTTTTTTTGTCATTTTTAACAACAAAAACTGCAACCAAGCCCCCCACAGAGATTGAGAAGCTGGCAATGGATAGGAATATCTCAATCATATCAGGATTCCCCATTTTATGGTGGTCAACTGTCTATCGAACTAATGTGGCAGACTCAAGTGTCGCTGGCCCATTTCCGCCTCCGAGGAGGAATCTACCCCAAGGATTCGGTCCGCCGTGCACCGAGATTTGGATTATGTTTTTTCTGTCGTTGTCGAGGACAATGTCGACAATTCTGTTCTCCGGGACGATGACCGCACCGCCTACGATTCCGACGCTGGAATCCGGAAACGTTCCTTCGGGAAGTAGCCTCACAAGGACTTTGGCAGCTGTTCCCCCAATTCGAAGCTGGAGTACGTCACCTGCTGCAAAGTCCGTAACGGTCGGAAGATCGAGCCACCCACTTCCCCAGCGAGGGGACAATCCAGTTTCCCCAGCCAGGAGTCTGGGTTCGGAGTTTGCTTCAGTCTTACCTTCAGAAGCAGTCTGTATTGCTTCATTGGAAACTGCCTTATTTTTTCCTCCAGGTTCACCAGTACCTTCATCACTTTTGCTGCATCCATTCATAGCTACAAGACCCAGTACAATAATTAACACAAAAAACTTATTCATATCGTTGCTCCTCCTCTTTTATACAATCAGTACGTGACGCCCAACACTGAGTTAAGCGGAATCTGGATTTAAGGCACAGACATTCATCCTGCCGGATTATTTTGTTGTATTCCCTGAATATCAAATAATCCGGCAGTCCAGATTTCCGCTTGAACGTTTCGTTATGCCAATTTTTCATTAGAACCTGTTTCCTCTCTTTCTTTTCTCCATTCAGCGTACCTTTTTAGCGCTTCCTTGTTAATCTCATCTATTGTTTTATTTTTCCTTCTTTTATGAAGTCTGTGCCTTATCTCATGCAATTCCCACAATGCATGATCTTCATTTTCAGTGTAACTATTTTTATAGGTTTCCATATTCAGCACCTCCGAACAATTCCAATGATCCAATCTCGATTATCCCATAGCCATGTTTCATGTTGATTTCATGAATTTTTCTTATTGGATTCACACTCACTATATGCCTGAAATTCCATGATGCCAAGGCATCAAGCTGGTTCACCGATGCTATAGCCACATGGTAAGCATCTTCTGGTTCTGATCTCGGAATAGCTCCGCTTTTCATATAATCTTCTGACAGAATAACGGATGCTTCTGATAATTCAAGGACTTTTACATCGTAATCTAATATTAAGGCTCGGATATTCTGTCTTTTTACGAAATTTTCGATCTCGTCAATTTCTTCGATAGCCGTGATGGACGTATACAGATCGTATGACGATGCTTTGTTTTCAAACCATTTCTGTGTTACCAACTGTCTTACAGGTTTGGATGTATCATAGTATGCACTTGCAATTGAGGTATCAAGATACAATTTGGTCTTTTTATCTTCCAGCATTTCTCTTATCCAATTCTGTTTTCATGATTTTGCTTTGCTTTTTGCATATCGAGCATAACGGTGCGAATAACCAGCGGGCCTCGGTCTTTCGCAAACCCAGGTGCTTAACGCAAACCGCGTGGCTTCTCCCGTCTGGTTGATTTGCTTGTTAGCCACTCATGCTCTATAACGCTATTGCGTTTTTTGATGCTTTTTATAGTGAAAAATAAGGTTTGTGACCAAAGCATCAACCGTACAATTCTCTTTTTCTGCTAATTCATTGAGCTTCTTGAAATTTATGCTGGAAATTCTTACATCCAACACTTTAACACTCTCATCCTTCCATTGAAGGACATTCCTTTTGTCCAAGATGAATCTATCAGGGTACTGTTTAGCTGCTTTCTTTTTCGTCTCATCCCATGCGTTATTGATGTCACGAGTTGTAGACATTTGCCCGATGAGGCCCAACTGAAATGTAATATTCTCCTTTAGGTTTTTAGTACCAGAAGGAAGTTGTAATAGAGCCTCCAACATCATCTTCGAAAGCCTACCTTTTGATAATAATGCCATTTATGTATCACCTTTTTTCGAATTTCGAATTGAATTTTCGCTATGCTACTTTCTTTGCCTAACAATTAATATACGTAATGTCTTACATACTGCCCGATAGTCGTCATATTTAAAAGAATGCAACAAATTTAGACTGGTTTATCTGAAAAGTCAAAGAAATTTCTTTAAAATTTACCGATAATATGTTTATTATCACTCAATAAGTAATCGGTATATTATCGACCCTTTGACGGGGAGCTGTTTGTGAAAGAAATTTTGCCTGATTTCCAAAAGTATCTTGTTGAACATAAGCTCGTACCAGAGGGGCATGTTTCCTTTTATGCCTTGTGGACGAGCAAATTCCTTTTCTTTTCCAACAAGCATCAGGATAAATCAATAGTGCTTAGAAAGAGGCTTTTTCTTGATTCCCTGATGAAAGAGCAAAAGTTACAGGACTGGCAGGTGCATCAGGCGGAAAACGCCATCGGGCTTTATCTGAATCATTTTCTGTCCGGCGATGTTTCGTTATTGTCACCAAATGCTGAACCCGTTTTTCAGAACAGGTTTCCGGATTATCAGGAAATGCGGGAGACGCTCCGGGAGGCGATAAGAATCAAGCATTATGCCTACAGTACTGAACGTACCTACATAGATTGGTTCCAGAGGTTTTATGCTTATGTTACCGCTATAAAAGGCAAAGATTGGCAAAAGGGTGGTGCTGATGAGACGGATGTCAGAGATTTCTTGAGTCACCTGGCCGTCAGGCAGAGGGTGTCATCATCTACTCAGAATCAGGCATTTAATGCTCTGCTTTTTCTCTTTCGGGAAGTACTCAAGATTAACCTCCAGGACCTCAGTAAAACAGTGCGGGCCAAAAGAGGGTCAAAGATCCCTGTCGTATTGACACAGGATGAAGTCAAACGGCTGCTTAACGAGATAGGGGGCAGAGATTTGCTCATCATCCAGATTCTGTATGGCACGGGCATGAGGCTCATGGAACTTGCCCGGTTACGTGTTCAGGATATCGATTTCGGTCTGAATTCGATTATTGTCAGAGCAGGCAAGGGGGACAAAGACAGGATGACCATCATGCCTGAATTCGTAAAAGAAAGCCTGAAAGAACATCTTTCCAGGGTAAGGAAACTTCATGAAAAAGACTTGGAAATGGAACATGGCGAGGTATATCTGCCGGAAGGTCTCGACCGCAAGTATCCGAATGCAGGCAAGGAATGGGGATGGCAATATGCTTTTCCTTCGGCTACGCTTTCCGTCGATCCACGGACGGGGAAGGTGCGCCGCCACCATATAAGCCCCAGTTCCATACAAAAGATAGTGGCGGCGGCGGTGAAAAAAGCGGGGATTGCCAAACATGCCAGTGTTCATACGCTACGCCACAGTTTTGCCACACATTTGTTGATGAACGGTGTAAACATCCGCGAGGTTCAGGAACTGCTCGGCCATAAGAATGTAGAAACAACCATGATTTATACCCATGTTCTCAGGAATATGTCGAAAGCGCCGGAAAGTCCGCTGGACGTACTCCTGCGGCAAGAGAAGGGGCATCCATCGCCATGACAGGGAATATACCAAAACTTGAAGATATTGATCTCAATTCCCAGTTCCGCCGCGCGCTTGAGCTGATGGAAGAGACGGATAAAAACATTTTTATTACAGGCCGGGCGGGCACCGGCAAATCAACGCTGCTTCAGTATTTTCGCTACCACACGGGTAAAATACCGTGATTCTGGCGCCGACGGGCGTGGCCGCCGTCAATGTCGGCGGGCAGACCATCCATTCTTTTTTCCATTTCAAACCGAATGTGACACCAGTATCCATCAAAAAGAGAAAGAGCGCGGATAAAGACAAACCGACAATCTACAAGAAGCTGACCACGATTGTTATGGATGAGGTCTCGATGGTGCGTGCCGACCTGCTGGACTGCGTAGATAAATTCTTACGGCTCAACGGTCCCGATCCAAAAAGACCCTTCGGCGGCGTGCAGATGATCTTCATCGGCGATCTGTATCAGTTGCCGCCCGTTGTCTGCAGCCGGGAAAAGGAAATATTTCGCGTGCATTACAAAAGCCATTATTTCTTCAGCGCCGAAGTTTTCGGACAACTGGATATGGAGTTTGTCGAACTGGAAAAAGTTTACCGCCAGAAGGATGATGAATTTATCCGTCTGCTCAACGCGATCCGTAACCGCACGGTTTCGGATGACGATCTGGCGCTGTTCAACTTGCTTGACGCGTAAGGAAAGGCGCGTTTTTAACGTGGATCGAATCTTGGAAATCTGCTTTACGGAAAATGGATAAGTTAAAAATCCCCCCTAACCCCCCTTTGCGAAAGGGGGGATTACACAGTGGGGGCATGCTTCGTTGTGGCAACAAGCCATGAAGGTTTGTTTTTTATCGATTCGCCCAGACTGAGGTCGCCTTTATTTAATGGGGCTGACCCCGTCCCAGCACTTCAGGCAGAGGTCTTTTCTGGGGATGCCGAGGGCGGCAACGAAGGCGTCAATACTGTTGTATTTAACGGAATCGGCGCCGATCTGTTCTGCTATCCAGGCTTCCATATCCCTCAACTGTTGCATGGTCATGATATTGCCGGTCTTGAAGTAACGCCTGGCGGCCAGTTCCTCATAGGAGCGGGTTGAAATACCGAAATCACAGGGATACATCAAGGGCGGACAGGCAATCCGGACATGCACTTCCTTGGCACCGGCCTTTTTCAAGTCCCTGACCTTATAAAGAATCTGGGTGCCTCTGACAATGGAATCGTCGCAAAGGACTACGCGCTTGTTTTCCACGGCATACCGGAGAACGGAGAGCTTACGTTTAGCCATCTGCTCGCGGGCATGCTGTGTGGACTGGGTATAGCTCCGGTCGGCGTAGCGGTTGTAAAGAAACACCTCCTGGTACTTGATCCCCGATTGCTGGTGGTATCCGAGGGCATGGCCAATGCCGGACATGGGCACCGGCGCGACGATATCGGCCGCGATATCCGCCTCGTCCATGTCCCGTTGGGCAAGGCTCTGGCCCATATTGTTGCGGGGTTCCT
>MNZP01000221.1 GCA_001873675.1 Syntrophaceae bacterium CG2_30_49_12
AAAGAGAAGATGGATATAAATTGAATAACGGAGTTTTCTCATTAATTTCAATGTGCCATGCATTAAAAAGGCTATTATAAAGAATTAATCCTATAATCTTGGTGCCTTTGTGCCTTTGTGGCAAGATACCTGAGTAGTTACCTTGAAAATATCTATAGGGCAGTAAATATCGCCCTTGTAAACGAGCTCAAGATACTTTGCGATAAGATGGGGATTGATATCTGGATAAAGGAGTCATAGTGGATTATAATGATCCCTATATTCCAAGCCTATCAAAAACAAGACATTATAACTTTAATCTTTCCTCGGTAAACCTTGACGAATCAGCACTAAAAGGGTATGACTGTCTCCTCATCATCACCGATCACTCTTGTTATGATTATGAATTCCTCCTTGAGCATGCACCCCTTATAGTGGATACCAGGGGGGTGATCAAAAAGAACCACCAAAAAGTGATAAGGGCTTAGCCAATGGAGAGAAATATCGCCGTAGTCGGTGCTGGCTTTTGGGGTAAGAATCTGGTTCGTAACTTTTATGAACTTGGTGTCCTCCATACCATCTGTGATGCAGATAAAAAGCGTGAGGGGGAATACAGGTTAAAATATCCAGATACCGATTTTACTCAGTTTTTCAGCCAGGTCCTTGATGACCCCCAAATTGATGGGGTAGTCGTTTCCACTCCCGCTTCTTACCATTATGAGATGGCCAGAGAGGCCTTATTAGCGGGAAAACATGTCTTTGTGGAAAAGCCTCTCGCCCTTCAGGTTGACGAGGGAAAGGAATTGGTTAAGCTGGCCAGAGAAAGGGTATTGGTTCTTATGGTAGGGCATATCTTACAATATCATCCTGCCATAGAGAGACTTAAAGCCCTTATTGAGAAAGGAGAACTTGGAAAAATTCAATATATCTACTCTAATCGCCTGAATATAGGCAAGATCCGTTCTGAAGAGAATATTCTCTGGAGTTTTGCCCCCCACGACATCTCGGTGATACTCTTTCTCTTAAATGAATCCCCAGAGACCCTCTATGCCACAGGGGGAAGCTACCTCCAACACCAGATCCCGGATATAACCATAACCACAATGGATTTTAAAAGTGGGGTTAAGGCTCATATCTTCGTCTCATGGCTTCATCCCTTTAAAGAACAAAAATTGGTTATCGTTGGTGACAGGAAGATGGCCGTCTTTGATGACGTAAGTAAGGAAAAGCTCTATCTTTACCCCCACAGAATCGAATGGAAAGGACGTATACCCGTGGCCTCTAAAGCTGAGGCTGAAATTGTACCCATTGAGATGGAAGAACCCTTAAAAATCGAGTGCAGACATTTTATAGAATGTATCCAGAATAACCAAACACCTAAAACCGATGGATATGAAGGCTTAAGAATTCTGGAGATTCTCCAGGCATTCCAGGAATCTCTAAACCAGGGTGGAGCAAGAATAAAACTTAATAAACTCAAAAAACTCCGTGAACCTGAAAAGTCTTCCTACTTTGTCCATGAGTCCTCTTATATAGACGAGGATGTAGAGATTGGAGAGGGTACCAAAATATGGCATTTCTCCCATATCTTGAGAGGGTCAAGAATAGGAAGGAATTGCAGGATTGGTCAGAATGTGGTAATTGGGCCAGATGTAACTATTGGTGATGGATGCAAAATTCAGAATAATGTTTCTGTATACGAAGGAGTGACCCTGGAAGATGAAGTATTCTGTGGACCTTCCATGGTCTTTACCAATGTCTTTAACCCTCGTTCAGCAATCCCCCGCATGGATGAATTACGCCCAACTTTGATCAAAAAAGGGGCAACCATCGGGGCCAATGCCACAATCATCTGTGGCCATACCATTGGACGATATGCCTTTATCGGCGCAGGGGCAGTGGTCACAAAGGATGTTCCGGATTATGCCTTAGTCGCCAGTAACCCTGGGAAGATTATAGGGTGGATATGTGAATGCGGGGTGAGGCTTAATTTCGATGATAAAGCGACTGGAAGATGCAAAACTTGCAACCGCATTTACGAGAAGATAAGCGAAGTAACCCTTAGAGAAAAGATAGGAGATGTGTGAGATGGATCAAATCATGGAGATTGCCCGCAAATATGGTTTATTTGTGGTTGAAGATGCAGCGCAGGCCATCGGAGCCGGGTACAAAGATAGAAAAGCTGGTTCTATCGGAGACCTGGGATGTTTCTCCTTCTTTCCCAGTAAGAATCTTGGGGGGTTTGGCGATGGGGGTATGGTTATTACCAATGATCAAAGCCTTTACGAAAAGATAAAAGTCTTAAGGGTCCATGGCGGAAGCCCCAGATACCACCACAAGACCATCGGGGGTAACTTCCGTCTGGATGAGATTCAGGCAGCTATCCTTCAGGTTAAACTAAAGCACCTAAAAGAATGGACGCAAAAGAGAAGGAATCATGCGGCCTTTTACCTTGAAAATATCAAGGATTTCGTTGGATCTGTAAACCCACCGGTAACAAAAGATGAAAATTCCCATATCTTCAATCAATTTGTGATCAGGGCCAAGAATCGCGATAAGCTTAGAAAATACTTAGCCGATAATGGAATCTCTACGGAAATCTATTATCCCATCCCCTTTCATCTCCAGGAATGCTTCTCATATCTTGGTCATAAAGAAGGGGATTTCCCTGAAGCAGAAAGGGCTGCAAAAGAAACATTAGCCCTTCCTGTATATCCTGAGCTAACTATCGGACAAAAAATGTATATCATAGAGAAGATAAGGAATTTTTTCAGTTGGACCGATGAGAGATTTAGAGGTCAAAATTGTCGAGATTAAAGGCAATTGTCCGGTATACAAGGAGGGAAAACACATCCCCGTTATCTTTCCCATCTACCCCCGCACCAGCAAACAGATTGAGGTCTTTGGTTTTCAGCAGTACTTTGTTAATTTGGCCAATAACGAATCACCAATAACCAGTAACGGCGTTTACCTTATGGATCCCCTTGGTTATTTAGATTTTCTCAATTTAGAGGCAAACGCAAGATTTGTATGACCGATTCCGGCGGGATACAGGAAGAAACCACAGTCTTAGACATCCCTTGCTTAACTCTAAGAAACACCACAGAAAGACCGATAACCCTAACTCAATGAACTAATACCCTGGTCTGGAATGATACCCAAAAGATCATAGAAGAGGCATTTAAGATTCTCGACGGAAAAGACAGGAAGAGAAATTGTCCCAGGTTTTGGGATGGGAAAGCGGCAGAGCGGATTGTTGAGATATTGGTTAAAAGAGAAGGAGGAGGTAAAAATCTGGAAAGGGAATGGAAGATTAAAAGAGGAGTTTTAAAGTCAATAAATCAACAACGTCCCTACCTGTACCCCTACTGCATCCCCATAGACCCGTTTTATCTCACATGGAAGGCTCGGGAATACGATTTCTCCACAAGATTTATAGAGCTTGCTGGAGAGATAAACACGAACATGCCTTATTATGTAGTGCAGAGGGTTGGATGGGTTTTGAACAGGAATGTAAGAAGTTGAGAACGTCCCCCATTACAGGCCGGGAAGAGGCTGCAGATCAGGTTGGGGCGGGAATCAAAGTTGAAGAAGATATTTGATGAACTAACCGAGTGGTCCAATTGTCAAGAGGAAAGATTTGACCCCTACCCCTCCCCTACCCCTCCTAGCAAGGCGGTGGGGAAAATAGTGGACGTCTTATGTCAAAAAGCGTTGAATTTATAGTCATCCTGGATGACGGAGTAAGGAAACGGCATCGCCATGAAACAAGCGGCGGTAAAGTGATCAATTTTGTTGTACAATTGGAAATCAGGATAGAACAGGAATGGAAGGTAGCCATCCGCTACGACTGTGCACATGGGTATTCCCATGTTGATCGGTATGATAAAATGGGAAAACAAACGAAAATGCCACTGAACCTTCAATTTGAAAGTGCTTTGACATACGGTGATTGGGATATCAACGAAAATTGGCAGCATTACAGAGATGCCTTTTTGAAAGGGAGAGAAGATGAGTGATTACAATAAATTCACGGCGATGTTGGCAAGCGAGTTTCATCGTTACCTTATGGAAGACGAAGAAAGGGCCCCCATGCTGCCGGAGAATGTCCTTCTCATCTTTGAGGTTGAGGGTGAGGAAGATTTCAATCGCTGGCACAAAGAAATGTCCATTCGCAATAGAGAGGTCGATCAGCCCGTCGCCTATGTGCATTTGAAGAAATGGCGCTTGCATTCGATCATTGAGGATATCACTCTAATCGGTGCGACAGCACAAAAGGGAAATTCCGTCCCCGCAAAACGCTGAATTTAAAGACCTGCCCCCCGATGGGATCTGAAGAATTGGTGAAAATGGAGATTTGACAAGAAAGGTGAGCATCTTTTTCTGCCAGAAGTATAGCGGAGCAAAGCTCAAGGAAATTGGAGAACGTTTCGGGATAAGGAATGTGGCGGTATCGCAGGCAAGCCGGAGGTTGGAATTAAAAGCCGGAGAAGATCAGCAATTGAAGATGATGATAAGCAGGCTGGAGGTTGTACTGGGCGGTGTCAGATGTTGAGACCTGACCCCTCTCCTCCTTTGTAAGGATGTCAAGATTCAAGACCTGACCCTAATTGTTCCCTAATTGTTCCGAGCCATCTGCAAACCAGGGCCGATGGCGAGGAGTTTTATTGCAGATAAAGAAATAAAGATAAACAAGGCCAGTATAATCGAAAAAGCGCCTTCATATAAGGGCATCATCGGTTCAATCATCGGAATTGAACAAGACGGCTTTCTGGTCAAAACATCTGACAGCTTCATCAAAATCTTAGAATGGGAATATGAAGATAGGATCAAAATAGGAGACGCTTTGAGCTTTTAGCTAAATAAAGGAGGTTAAAATTATGTATGAAAACGAAATCGGTCTGAAAATGCGAGAACTTCCTGAATATCTGAAGAGAGAGGTTTGGGATTATACGGAGTTTCTGCTAAACAAGTATAAAGGCAAAGAGAGAGTCAAAGAAATTTAACTTTGACTGGGAAGGTGGCTTATCAGAAATACGAGAGAAAATTACTTCCGTTGAGCTGCAACACAGGGCTTTGGAGTGGAGATAATGTTTTTAGTAGATACGAATGTGTTTTTGGAAATTCTTCTGAACCAGGATAAGAAAGAGGATTGCAAGAGGTTTCTGGACAGCAATATCGGAAGTCTTAACATAACGGATTTTTCTTTGCACCATACCAAAACCTTCATCATCGCCGAAGCAGGCGTAAATCACAACGGCAGTCTTGAGCTGGCCAAAAAGATGATTGATGCGGCTGTAGAGGCAGGTGCGGATGCCATCAAATTCCAAACATTCAAGGCCGAAAAGGTGGTTTCTGTAAGTGCGGTAAAGGCAGACTATCAGCTACGAACAACGGACGAAACTGAATCTCAATTGGAAATGATAAGACGGTTGGAGCTTGACGAGGTAGCCCATAAAGAACTCTTTCAATATTGTAAACAAAAGGGAATCCAATTTATGTCCAGTCCGTTTGATCTTGAGAGTATCGATTTATTAGTGTCTTTAGGGTTGACCATATTCAAAATCTCATCAGGCGAGATCACCAACCTTCCCTATCTGCGTAAAATCGGCGCCCTCAAAAAAGAGATCATTCTATCCACGGGCATGGCGGATTTGGAAGAAATCGAGGACGTCCTTGACGTACTCACAAGCGCTGGAACCAGGCTGAAAGACATTACGATCCTTCATTGCAATACGGAATACCCCACGCCAATAGAGGACGTGAACCTAAAAGCCATGCAGATCATAGCTGCCGCTTTAGGCGTCAGGGTAGGATATTCAGACCATACACTTGGGATCGAGGTCCCCATCGCGGCCGTGGCAATGGGATCAACGGTCATTGAAAAGCACTTTACCCTCGACAAGAATATGGAGGGTCCGGATCATAAGGCATCTCTTGAACCGGACGAACTCAAAGCCATGGTTCACGCCATCCGCAATATCGAAAAAGCTTTGGGAAGTGGCATTAAAAAACCCTCACCGTCGGAATTGAAAAACAAGCCTGTTGCCCGGAAAAGCATTGTTGCAGCCCAAGCGATTGCTGCTGGAGAAAAATTTACCAATCATAATTTGACAGTCAAAAGGCCGGGTACCGGGGTATCCCCTATGCTCTGGGATAAGGTGATCGGGCAGGTCGCACAAAAAGATTATGAAAAGGATGATCTGATATGAGCGCAATAGCAAAATTTGAGAATTTAAAAGATCTGATCGTTGAGTTGCGCGGCCAAAGTGTTTTGCTGGATACTGATGTCGCCGAAATATATGGCGTTGAGACAAAACGCATCAATGAGGCCGTAAAGAATAATCCTGACAAGTTTCCAGCCGGATACATCATCGAGTTGGATAAGACAGAGTGGGATGGATTGAAGTCGAAATTTTCGACTTCAATAAAAGGTGGAAAAGTTAAGCTGCCAACCGCCTTCCCCGAAAAAGGCTTGTACATGCTGGCCACCATCCTTAAAAGCCCGCAGGCAGTTCAGGCTACCCTGGCGATCATCGAAACTTTCGCAAAAATCAGACAGCTATCAAGAAGTATTCAGGAGCTATT
>MNZP01000039.1 GCA_001873675.1 Syntrophaceae bacterium CG2_30_49_12
TGATATAAATTGAATAACGGAGTTTTCTCGTTAATTTCAATGTGCCATGCATTAAAAAGGCTATTATAAAGAATTAATCCTATAATCTTGGTGCCTTTGTGCCTTTGTGGCAAGATACCTGAGTAGTTACAAAGCAAAAAGATGATTCCCTGTTTACCCATATTTTTGTCGCAGACCCATATAATATCCAGAAGTTGCTTTTCTCGTTTTGTTCCAGTATATATAAACCGAGAGGAAAATCATTTTAAACGAGATAAGTATGCCGCTTGTCACCTTTTATTTTCAGCTCCACCAGCCCTTCCGTCTCCATCCGGTGCGGGACAAGTTTCTTTGGGAGGAGAAAAACCGGTCCATTTTCCTCAAAGTGGCCGAGAAATGCTATCTGCCTGCGACCCTGATGTTTACGGAACTCATTGCCGCCCATCCAACCTTCAAGATCACCCTCGGCATGTCCGGCACCTTTTTGGAACAGGCCGAACTCTATAAGCCCGAACTCATCACCGGGCTCATGTCTCTCTATGCAGCGGGTGAGAAGAACCGTCAGGTCGAATATCTTGATGAGACGTACTATCATTCTCTGACCAGTCTCTTCGAAGATCCACAAAAGACTGAATTCCGGGAGCAGGTGTCACTGCACCGGGAAATGCTAAAACGACTCTTCGGGATCTTTCCGACCTCTTTTCGCAACACCGAATTGATGTACAATAACGATATCGCCGCGGTCGTCGCCGATATGGGTTATCGCTCGATCCTCTGCGAAAAGCGCGATGACATGTTCAGCAAGGAAGGGGCCGCGATCTCGCCCAATGCCGTCTTTCGGGCGCGAAATGCGAACCTGATCGTCATCCCCCGGAACAGGGAATTGAGCGACGACATCGCTTTTCGGTTCCCCCACAATCCGTTGACGCCCGAGCAATACGCCCAACACCTTTCACTCATCGACGGGGAGGCCGTTCTGCTCGGATACGATTACGAACACATCGGCGAACACATTTGGAGTGAAAAGGGGATTTTCCGGTTCTGGCGAGGACTCCCGGAGGCGCTCGAAAAACATCCGAATTTGGTTATGGCGACACCGACCGAAGTGGCGATGCAGTTTCGGGAAGCCGAATGCCCTTTTTTGGATATCCACGGCCTTTCTACCTCCTCCTGGGCGGATGCAGGCCGAAATACCTTTGGATGGCTGGGAAATCCCACTCAGTACGAACTCTTTCGCGACATCGAGCGAATGGAGACGGCGGCCCGTCGAGCGGGAGGAGAACTGCTTACCCGCTGGCGCCATCTGACGATCTCAGATCACGTTTATTTTCTCCACGAACGGATCGGAGAGGATCATGCTGTCCATGCCTGTTTCAATCCCTATGAAGGGTCAATCGCCCGCCCTACGCATATCCTGACGCGCAAGATTGATGATCTGGAAACCACAATCAAACATTTCATGGTACTGAAGAGACATGAAAAGACGGCGATCCTTATCATCTCTCCCGAAACGGGGCGACTACCGGAGGATATGGGCGGTCTGGCCCGTTTCATTTCCGGGAAGAGCGGCGGCCAGGGGGAGGTGGTCTCGTCCCTGTGCGAGGGTCTCAGCGAACGAGGTGTAGATGTCCATCTGGTGATCCTCAATCTCAAGAAGAGGTTCCAGCGGGAGGCTCAGATGACCGACATGCAGTGGCAGGATGTCCGTTACCGGATCGATCCCGAAATGATCCATCTGGTCAGCTCTTCCGTTTTTGCCGACAATCTTAGCGCCTATTCAGGCGATCCGATCCTTACAGCCGTCGAATTCCAGAGGGAAATTGTGAACAATATCATCAAAACCGTCCGGGCCAGGCACGAGGGGAGGTTGATCATCCACAGCCATGACTGGATGGCGGGAGGGGCTATTACTGCTTATGCCGCTGCGACCGGTCTGCCTATCCTCCATACGGTACACAACGTTTTCACGGTTTGCCTCCCTCTGGATTTGTTAGGGGGGATCGGCCTGAAGAACATTGCCGACCGCCTCTTTCTTTCCGATCACGAAGGGAGAACCTGTATTGACTGCCAGGCTACGGCGATAAAAAACGCCACGATGATCAACTTCGTCGGCGAGCGGTTTCTTAAGGAGGTCGTAGAGGACTACTTCCTGGACAGGGATCTGGTACCGTCCGGCGTCCGTCAGGAAGTCAAGGAGAAATATTACCATAAAGCGGCCCGGGCGATCATCAACTCCCCCTCTACGCGGATCTATCCGGAGCGGTGCGAGGCGCTGATCCGGAAGTACGGGCCTGAAGATCCGGTCATGGAGGCGAAGCGCGACAATCTTGTCGAATTCCAGAAAAGGACCGGGCTCAACGTGAATCCGGACGCGCTGCTCTATTTCTGGCCTTCCCGCCTCGATCCCTTCCAGAAAGGGGTCGAACTCTTCGAACAGATCATTCAACGTTTTGTCGGTAAATATCACGAAGTCCAGATCGCAATCGTAGCGGACGGGATCGGCAATGACCGGACTTATGCGGAACGCTTCGGCGGCATTGCCTACCATTCCGGCGGACGGATCGCCTATCAGCCCTTTAACGAGGAGCTTTCTCTTTTGGGATATGCCGCAGCCTGCGATGTTTTCGGGGCATCCCTTTATGAACCATGCGGTCAGATCGACCAGGTAGGGAATATCTACGGGGCAACCGCCACAAACCGCGACACCGGCGGATACCACGACAATATCCGCGAACTGAGGCTCAAGGCGGACGGTTCGCCCCAGGATGTCGGAAACGGTTTCCTGTTTCGCGATTACGACATCGGCGGACTCTGGTACGCTCTGGAGAAAAGTGCAGCCTTTCACCGCCTGTCGCCGGAGATTCGGGAAAAACAGATGCGGCGGATCATGCGGGAAGCCCGTGAACGGTATAGCCTGGGGCACATGATCGCCGAATATATCAGGATCTACGAAAAACTGAATAACGGGAAGCCACTGGTTTAGAACGTCAGAATCCCTTTAAGAATTGTAGAAGGAGGAATAGATTATGTCGGATGGCAAGGAAAATTCAAAGAAAAGTACCGATCCTGTGGTTCAAGAGATGAGACAAGTTAGATTATTCTTCGCCAAGAGATTCTATGTCTGCTAGATCTTTTTTCCGGCCGACTGCCCGTTTATTAGCTATGTATTGTTCTCTGCCTAAGAAGCATACAGGAACATCGCCATACAAACCTTCTATCTTTCCCTTATCTGCTTCTTCCCAATCGACTCCTGTTATTGAAGTGATGATGTCAATACGGACAGGAGGAACACCAAGCTGGACTACAGAATTAGGATTCTTAAAGTCCTCAATTTTCAGATTCATAGAGCCGAAACCAAAATCAGCCAAGGCAGATAAGATTTTTTGTGCGTTCTCAGGTGAAGGATGAATAAATATATCAATATCACCGGTAAATCGTGGCGCTCCGTGATATGCAAGGGCATAAGCCCCAACAATCATGTATTCTACATTATGCCCGTTGAATAACTCGAGCAACTCTTTGAAGTCTTTCTGTACTTCCATAATATTGCTTTCTCAGATAATCGACGGTTGCAACGCGTTCTTCCGCAGGACGGCTCAACCAATATGAAAGATCATCCTTCGCAGATTGGAGGTCATGAAGTTTACCTTTACGGACAACTTTTTTAATTGGAATCGGGGACGGGTTCATATTTTCTTCCGTTTCCATTTCAAACTGCTATCTCCATTACTTTGTCATTTTTTGAGATAGCAATGTCTTGAACGTCGACAGATAAACAACCCTCTACAGCTTCATAAATATTGCTCAGCAATTCGTCAAAAGAGTCGCCTTGAGTAGCACACCATGGAATGGATGGCACTTCTGCCCAATAACCACCTTCTTCTGCTTCATGTATTACGATTTTTAGTTTCATAATTAATCCTCTTTTCTTGGCACATAACGCAGCGTTAGGCGTGCCTTAGCTGTTTCAATATCTTGTTAGCAATCCTATACAAACGGCGTGGATGTAACCATCACGTGTTCCTTGCCATCTACTAACTCGATCTTTGAATCCAGAATTCGTATCATGATATGTGAGTACAGTCTATCCTTCTCTTCGATCAACTGCCCCATATCCTCTTTGAGGTTCTTGCAAGCGACTTCTGACGTATTGTTTGCCTCTCTGAACTTCTCGACATACCGGCTAATCAAGTAATGACGTTTTGGATGTTCGAAGCAGGCGATGTTCCAAGCAGAACACGCTATCCGCAACAGATTCTCCTTATGTTCCAAGTTCTCGCCCATATTCAAGAAACCTTCGGCGCGGAACGGAAAACTCAGCGGCGCGGCTTTTTGCGTCCGCTGAAGTGCCATGTTCGCCGATATAAGCGGGCCATCTCTCCTTTTATGCGGCTTTCGAAACCTTACGAGGAGCAGGGGCACCCTGTAAAAGACCCTGGACGCTGAGGTCTTCATCAATGTCTGGCCAATGTATTCCGTACCCCGCTCCAGCAATTTTCCAGTTCTGGCGCTGTTCCGGTGTCGCATGCAGCAAACGCGGATACCAAGCTATAGGAGCCGTTATGGTCCGTCCGTCAAAAATATCCACACTGATTGCATCGTCAGTAAAGCGCACTTCCTTAACTCGTTCTCCTGCTTTAGGTTCCAAAGTATTCATTCCATGCCTCCA
This sequence comes from Syntrophaceae bacterium CG2_30_49_12, assembly GCA_001873675.1. Taxonomy (GTDB): domain Bacteria; phylum Desulfobacterota; class Syntrophia; order Syntrophales; family CG2-30-49-12; genus CG2-30-49-12. Next base: position 4,649 of record MNZP01000039.1, read on the forward strand.
ATAATTCTTTTTGGTTCTCGGTAGTGAGCGCTTCCAATTTCCTCAATTCCCTCGCCGGAAATCCGAGATTATATGCCAAGGCCACAGGCTTGAGCCAGAATTTGGCTGAGAAGGCGTTCCGGTCGATGTGGACATGTGGTGGTTCGTGCAGATCATGGCTGACAAAATAAAACCTGTATGGTCCTGATCTCAAGACTGCTGGGGACATTTTCCTTTTCCTTGTATATCAATCAATTTTCCGGCGAACAAGTTATTCTAAAGTTTCTGTATATCTCCGCCATCCATGGGGTTCGTGAAGTTTACTACAACGACGAGGTATTTCTTTTGTCATCGCATCCCTGGTCTATCGAAACCTTAGAACCAGACTAACCATAGGAAATAACATATAATATCTTGACAATTTTTTCGCAATCATTTATTTCCATCTCTCCGTATATCATGTCAATTGTAATGTTATCTGAGTTCGGAGAATTCTACATGCTGGCTATCCCTTCCGCATTACAGGCACAATTTGAAGAATATTTACGGGAAGAATAGGTGGATACTTCCCATATTTTCTAATACTGCAAATACCTTCCACGAAGGGAACGGAGAGAAAAGGGGAGAAAAAGAGAGGTTGAAAACGGTCACGGTCTTGTTCATGGACGGGAGATGAATATTGTTTAACCTTCTTAATTTTCATTCTTCCCCTTTCTTTTCTCTATAAGAAGCATGATATTCCTCTTGTGATAATAAAAGATCAACAATACTGTCATTAAAACACCGGAAACCGCAACCGGTGTATGACTATACGTGATAACCGTTCCTGCAGCAAGCGTCAGGATCATGAAAAAGGATGCCACGAAAGGAATCCGAAAAACGCTGTAAGCCAGGACCCAGATAACACACGACAGGATTGAAGTGAGGGGAGAAAGGGACGCAGTAAAGCCGAGATAGTTGGTAACGCCTTTGCCGCCATGAAACCCATGAAAGCAGGAAAAACGGTTGCCAATAACCAGGCTTAAGCCGACCCAGGGCACAAGCGGCTGATCCAGCAGGTAAGAAGCCGCAGCGCCAATTAATAATGCTTTGGCTACATCCAGGATCAATACTACAGCAGCCCAGAAGTAGCCTGCTTGCCGATAGACGTTCGTAACCCCGGCATTCCTGCTGAAATGATCTCTGGGATCCTCCCTTCCCAACAGCCTGAAGAGCAGGATGGAAAAGTTAACGGACCCTGCAATGTAGGCTGCCGCCAGCAGTATCGCCACCATCATCATGACCATGCTTCCCCGCAGCGCACCCTTCTGATGATCGGTTCGTTCGTAACGTCACGATTCCCTTTTCACCATTGTAAAAATATGATCATCAACGGTATCGTGAAAGGCCACGTATCGTGTTCCTTCGACGGCCAGACGGCTTCTGTTCTGCCCAATGTCATTGACCTTTACCCTCTTCCACGATTCGGCAAGAGGCCTGTCCGTTGCCTTGGCTACCCCTTCCTTTATGGACCAGACCCTGGTGGAGGCCTGTACAAGCCCCAACGGGGACGTCTCCGTCAATGTCATTTCTTCCTCTTTCATATAGCAGTGCCGCGCTTTTAGAACCCTGTCGGATACCATTTCCACATCCACCCCGATTTCCTCGTTGCCCGCAACGGCGATAACATAGCGGCGGTCATGGGATACGGAACAAAATGCCGTGTCCCTTCCGCCGAGAATCGGACAGCGCGGATGAATCCCGTCCGCCATCATCGTAT
>MNZP01000162.1 GCA_001873675.1 Syntrophaceae bacterium CG2_30_49_12
ATAGACATTAAATTTGTCATTATTTATACGATGATTGAGATATTCCAGAATGGACTTACAATCACCCACGATCGCCAAATCGGCCCTGACGGATTTATTGATGATTGCGGGGTCAATATCAATGTGAATTATCCTGGCATGGGGAGCAAAGGCATCAACCTTGGAGGTGACACGGTCGTCAAACCGAACGCCTATGGCGATCAAAAGGTCGCAGTGACTGATAGCCATGTTGGCGTAGTAGGTGCCGTGCATCCCCGGCATTCCAAGCCAGAGGGAATCTGCTCCGGGGAACGCACCGAGTCCCATCAACGTTGAGGTGACAGGTATGTTGAGGGTTTTAGCGAATAGTCTCAACGCATGTGAGGCGTTACCGCGGATCACACCACCTCCGGTGATAAGGAGAGGCTTTCTGGCCTTGGTGATCAGGTCGAGGATTTCCGGACACTTCTTTTCCCAGGATTTGTATCCATTATCGGGGGCGCTCAGGGGATACGATAATTCCCCCCCCTTTGTAACCGACTGGATAACGTCCTTGGGTAGATCAACCAGTACCGGTCCGGGACGCCCCGTGCGGGCAATATGAAATGCCTCTTTGATGGTTGCCCCTAATTCCTCAACCCGTCTGACCAGAAAATTACGCTTGGTACATGGCATTGTAATGCCGGTGATATCCACTTCCTGAAAAGCGGTACTGCCGATCATTGCTGTCGGGACCTGTCCGGTAAAGACGACAACCGGGATGGAATCCATGTGGGCATTGGCGATGCCGGTTACTGTATTGGTGGCACCCGGTCCCGATGTCACTAAGCAAACGCCGACATTGCCGGAGACCCTCGCATACCCATCGGCGGCATGTATAGCGCCCTGTTCGTGCCGTACCAGGATATGCTTGATGTCTTGTCTTGTCATCTCATCATAAATATCCATCACGGTACCCCCCGGATAACCGAAGATGGCATCCACGTTTTCCTGTTTTAAGGTCTTAAAAAAGATTTTTGCTCCTGTTAATTCCATCTTTCACATCCTCCCTATTTCCCCCTGAGCCGGACAAGCCAGAATAAATTTAAGCCGGCTTTTTCTGAAAACAAAAAAACCGTTACCAGGGGCTGGTAACGGTTTTTAACTCCTTAAGGCATGTCAAACGCAAGCCTTCAACCAGCTCCCCTGCGGAAGGGAATAAGTACGCCTGTAATTACTACCACGAGGCTGCCGGTATAGGTTACGCTGTTTAAACAATACATATTAAATTCTTTCATCTCTTTTAGAGATGAAATTTTGTAACAGGTTTGGCGAACAGTGTCAAGTAAATTTTAAAGACGGTGTTAAGCCAAATTAAGCATTCGGCTTTCAGCTTTTTCCTGACCGGTAACAGATAAATTTGCCTTGCATACAGGACATGTTTTTGATAGCCTTACTCTCGTAACAGCGATCTGTTTTCTTACCGTGAGTTGTAGTTCGACAGGGAGAAAGCGAAAAGGGAAAATAAATATTTTAAGGAGGAGTAAGTTATGGATCTTAAAGGTAGAGTTGTTGCAATAACAGGAGCGGGTAGAGGTCTTGGGAGAGAACATGCACTGCTATTTGCTAAAAAAGGGGCGAAGGTGGTGGTAAACGACCTGGGGGGAAGTTTTGACGGAACCGGGGCAAGCAAGACCCCGGCACAGGAAGTGGTGGATGAGATTAAGTCCCTGGGAGGAGAGGCCGTTGCAAATTACGACAGCGTCTCAGATTTTCAGGGGGCGAAGAGGATCATTCAGTGTGCCATTGATGTTTTTGGAAAATTGAATATCCTGGTCAATAACGCCGGCATCTTGAGAGACAGAATGGTCTTCAGTATGAGTGAAGCGGACTGGGATGCAGTCATTGCCGTTCACCTCAAGGGCACCTTTAATTGTTCCCATCATGCATGTGTATACTGGAGAGAGCAGCACAAGGCGGGAAATATTCTCAATGGCAGGATAATAAGCACTACTTCTGACGCCGGTCTGCTTGGGAACGTAGGGCAACTGAACTATGGGGGAGCGAAGGCTGCTATTGCTGCCATGACTATCATTATGGACCAGGAGATGAAGAGATACGGCGTAACCTGTAACGCTATTGCCCCCCTGGCGAGGACAAGATTGACAACGGAGGCTACGCCGTCAACCGCCGCTATTATGGGAAAGCCACAGGAAGGTAAGTTCGATGCCCTGGGACCGCAGAATGTTTCTCCCGTAGTGGTCTATCTGGCCAGTGAAGAGGCAGGTGATATCCATGGGGAGGTCTTCAGAGTTGGAGGAGGAAACGTTTGGGTCATGAGAGGTTGGACTTCGATGAAGAGAATTTCCAAGGCGGGCGAATGGGATTTGGATGAACTGGGGAAAAAGATAAAAAGTGATTTGCTGGCAGGTCTGGCGCCCAAGGAACAGATGGAAACTATCTTCGGGGAAATGTCAAAAATGGCTTAACAATTCCCCAAAGACTGGCGCCTCTGGAAAAGATGGGCAACGAGAAGTTAAATTTGCCCATGAGGAGGCATACTTACAAAGGTTATAGGTTAAAGTTTAAAACAGATGAATAAACGAGAGTTACCCTACAGGTCGGTCCTATTTGTTTGTGATGTAAACACCTGCAGGAGTCAGATGGCAGAGGCTATATTTAAGAAAATGCTCAAAGACCGGCATGTAGATACAGAAATTGAGGTTAACTCAGGAGGAATAGCTCCTCATGCCCGTAACGGAGCTCTTGTATCTCTTGATGCGAGACTTTCCTTGAAAGAGGAGGGAATCGTTCTCGACGATCAGAAATCTTCTCTGGACCTGAAAAGGCGCCCGGAGTTTATCGCGAGGGCGGATTTGCTGATTACCATGACTGGCCAGCAAAAGGAATGGATAGGCAGTTACCCCGAAGCGAGAGGCAAGGAATTATGTACCTTGAAAGAATTTGTTGGGGGCAATGGCGATATAGAAGACCCTTCGGGAAAAGGGGATGAGATTTACAGGCAGGGCAAAGAGGAGATAAAGAGATGCCTTGATCTGGCAATCGCTAAAATCCTCAAGTACAATGCATAAAACATCTGTCATAAGTCGTAAGTCAAAAGGGAAGCGATGGTCAGTTCGCCCAGCCCCCCTTTCCAAAGGGGGGTGAGGGGGGATTTTAATAAGGAAACTGAGCAATGGAACAGAAGAGAATAGTCATGGATGCAGCGGGCATTGACAGATCCCTTACCAGGATTGCTCATGAGATCCTCGAAAAAAATAAGGGCACAGAGGAACTGACCCTCGTCGGGATCAGGACGGGAGGGGTTTTTCTGGCGGAAAGGCTCCGGAAGAAGATTGCAAAGATAGAAGGGGTTGAAATCCCCCTGGGCATCCTGGATATTACCATGTACAGGGACGATTTACTTTCCACCAATAGAAAGCCAAAGATAGGAAAGACAGACATCCCGTTTTCCCTGGATAACAGGAAGGTAATTCTTGTGGACGATGTCCTCTTTACCGGCAGGACGATAAGGGCTGCCATGGACGCCCTGATAGATTTCGGTAGACCTAAACTCATCCAGCTTGCGGTGCTTATTGACAGGGGCCATCGTGAACTTCCCATCAGGGCGGATTTTGTGGGTAAGGACCTGCCGTCGTCTTTATGGGAGGCCGTCAGCGTGAACCTCACAGAGAAGAGCGGCAGGGATGAGGTGGTAATTGAATAGTACAGGAATTTCCATTTTAAATAACTTTAGGCACTTTAAACTTTAGATCACTTTAGGCACTTAAATTGGAACATATTTGAGCTCCTCTCCATGAAGCTATCAAAGAAAGACCTTTTAGGAATCAGAGACCTTACCGTTGATGAAATTAATCTCATTTTAGAGACGGCGGAATCCTTTATCGAGGTATCTACAAGAGACATCAAAAAGGTTCCTACCTTAAGGGGTAAAACCGTGATCAATCTGTTTCTTGAGGCCAGCACAAGGACAAGAACATCCTTTGAGATCGCCGGAAAGAGGTTGAGCGCCGATACGATCAACATTTCATCAACAACAAGCAGCATCGTCAAGGGGGAAACCCTTATTGATACGGCGAAGAACCTGGAGGCCATGAATCCGGATGCAATCGTCATCCGGCATAGCGCCGCCGGCGCGCCACAAATATTGGCCAGGATTATGAAGCAGCCGATTATCAATGCCGGTGACGGGGCCCATGAACACCCGACCCAGGCCTTGTTGGATATGATGACTATCAAGGCAAAAAAAGGAAAGATCTCCGGACTCAAGATAGCCATTGTCGGTGACATTGCCCACAGCCGGGTGGCCCGCTCCAACATTTACGGTCTTACCAGGATGGGCGCCCATGTTACCGTGGCCGGTCCCGCCACAATGATGCCACGCTATATTGACCGGATGGGGGTGAGAGTTTGCTGCCGTCTGGAGGAGGCCATAAGAGATGCCGATATCATCATGATGCTCCGGATACAGACCGAAAGGCAGCAGGAAAACCTCTTCCCATCCCTGCGGGAGTATGCGAATTATTTCTGTCTTAACGGCGAGAATATCAAGTTGGCGAAGGACGATGTCCTGGTCATGCACCCGGGACCGATCAACAGGGGGGTGGAAATCGCCCCCGAGATCGCCGATGGCCCCTACTCGGTAATCCTTGACCAGGTAACCAACGGTGTTGCTGTGAGGATGGCGCTTCTCTACCTGTTGACGGGAGGTAAATAATGGATAAGCTCTTGCTGCGGGGCGGAAGAATTATTGACCCTTCCCAGAATATTGACTCTGAGATGGACCTCCTGATAGAAGGCGGAAAAATCGCTGCGCTAGGGAAAGATATTTACCGGTCCGGCGTGGATTCCCCAAAGACCTCCTTGGCGGACTTCAAGATCATTGACCTTCAGGGAATGGTAGTGGCGCCTGGATTAATTGATATGCACACCCACCTGCGGGAACCTGGATTTGAATACAGGGAGACGATCCGGACAGGGAGTGAAGCTGCCTCCCATGGGGGATTTACCTCTGTAGCCTGTATGCCTAATACAAGACCGGTCAACGATAACCGCTCGGTAACTGAGTTTATCATCAGAAGGGCGGCGGAGTGCAACCTTATTAACGTGTACCCCATCGCGGCTATCAGCAGAGGGTCTGAAGGGGTCACCCTGACAGAGTTCATGGATTTAAAGGATGCCGGCGCCGTGGCCTTCTCGGATGACGGGAAACCGGTCACGAACAGCGCCCTGATGAGGAGAGCGCTTGAATATGCCTCCTCTCTCGACATGCCGATCATCTCCCACTGCGAGGATGTCGGGCTGTCGGCAGGGGGGACGATAAACGAGGGGTTGGTATCCACCGAGTTGGGGCTTGCCGGCATCCCTGCCATGGCGGAAGATGTGATGGTTGCCAGGGATATTCTCATTTCCGAATTTACCGGGACAGTTCTCCATATCGCCCATGTCAGTACCGCGGGAGCGGTTCGTCTGATCAGGGACGCCAGAGCAAGGGGAGTGAAGGTAACAGCGGAAACAGCTCCCCACTACTTTTCCCTCACCGATGAGGCGGCAAAAGAATTTGATACTAACGCAAAGGTCTATCCTCCCCTGAGAAGTATGGAGGACGTGATGGCAATAAAAGAGGGGCTCAGGGACGGCGCCATCGCCGCAATTGCATCTGACCATGCCCCGCATGCCATTACCGACAAGGAAGTGGAGTTCGAATATGCTGCCAGCGGCATCGCCGGGTTGGAAACCGCCCTCGCCCTCAGCCTGAAATTAGTGACTGACGGCATCCTCACCCTAAATCAGTTAATTGAAAAGATGAGCACAAATCCGGCAAGGATACTCCATCTAGCGAAGGGAACGCTACGGGTCGGCGCCGATGCCGACATCACCGTTGTTGACCCGGAAAAGGTATGGACGGTTGATCCCCAGGGGTTGCGTTCCAAGGGCAAGAATTCTCCTTTCCTCGGCTGGACGTTGAAGGGAAAGGCGATACTGACCATCGTGGGAGGGGAGATAAAACATCAGTAGTCGTCAAAGGTGTAACATGGCTGTAACTATTCAGGTTCAAAGTTCCGGGGTTCACGGTTCAAGGTTAGAGCGTGGATTCATGAACTATCTCAAGAAATATGAAGAGAGCAAGCCAACCAACCGTGAACCGTGAACCTGACAACCTGAGTAGTTACACATGGCTGCTTTTTCTTACGTAGAAAGGTGAGAGAGGATAAACTGATTCAGTGAAATTCCTTCCTCAGCGCAGCGAATAGCCAACTCCCGGTGTTTTTCGGGAGGAATCCTCAAGGACAGATGCCCTTTGAATTTCTTAAGACAGAGCGGCTTCGGAACTGTTTCGCCTTCCTCTTTCTTTCATCTATTAAATGATAGCGTATATGCTATCGCTTGTCAAGGCGCTGTTT
>MNZP01000213.1 GCA_001873675.1 Syntrophaceae bacterium CG2_30_49_12
ATCATCGAGCAGCGCGTTTCGGGCGGAATCCGGCCAGCCGCGCATGCTCAGCGGCTGGTTTTCGCGCTCGTAATTCAGCTCTGTCCAGAACAATTCTTTCAGGGCGTCCACGCCCCGCAGTTGCTCCAAGAGCTTCAATACGCTCTGCTTACGTTCGAGAACAGGCATCATCCCCCCTATGACCGGATTATTGGTCTATGTCATCATGGCATAATTCAAACAAGCCAATTCTCTATTGACCTGAGCAGAAAATAGTCTTCCCAGCCTTTGCATCTTTCGGACGGTATTCAATGAACTGCTCCTAAAATCCGACCTGCACCTTCGTATTTGAGATGTTTACGGGGGTAATGCTCATCTGAGCACAAAGAGATAATAGTAATATACAAACGGGACAGTAAAGATAAGAGAGTCCAATCTGTCCAGTATTCCCCCATGTCCCGGCATAATGAAACCGGAATCTTTGACCCCGCATGCCCTTTTAATCATGGATTCGCAAAGATCACCCAACTGTCCGAATATGCTTCCTCCCAGACCTACAATGATCGTATGAACAAGAGAAAGACCATGCGGAGAAAAACTTTCAAATAAAATACATCCCGTAACACTCCCAATAAACGATCCTACAGCCCCGGCCACTGTTTTCCCCGGACTGATCAGGGGGGCCAATTTTCTCTTTCCCCATATTCTACCTGCGTAAAAGGCGGAGATGTCACCGGAAAAAACAAGAACCAAAATGAAAAAGACCCACAACGTCCCGTCTTTTAGATGACGTATCAGGATAAAGTGGGACATCATCAGGGGGATGTACATAACCCCTAATACCACTTTGCCGATAGGAGCGATATCAATATGGCGATCTTTTATCCGCAGCAGAAAGATAACGAAGGCACCTGTTACGGAAACGGTTATGACAGCAAGGACAAGTTTTAGATCACCAAGATACACAGCAAGGGACAGGAAAAGGGCAACAACTAAACCTGCCGTCTTTTCCCAGGAGATTCCCCTCCCAAAAACCATGATATTATATTCTGTAACCGCCCCAAAGATAGAGAGGATAATAAGGAGGGAAAAGAGAGTCTCTGAGCCATAGAAGACAATGGCAAAGAGGACAGGCGCTGCGATAACCCCTGTGATCCACCGTTTGATATGGGGGTCCATGCTGTTCAACCATTTCTTAACTGTTCACTTGTCAGGCCGAATCTTCTCTCTCTCGCCTGATATGCGGTGATAGCTTCGAAGAGGTCTTTTCGTCCAAAGTCAGGCCACAGGACATCGGTGAAATAAAACTCTGTATAAGCCGCCTGCCAGAGGAGAAAGTTACTTAACCGATATTCACCACTGGTTCTGATCAGCAGATCGGGATCGGGCGTATGGGAGGTTTGTAGATAACTGGAAAACAATTCTTTTGTCATCTGGGAGGAGGTGACCTTGCCGGTAGCGCTGTCCTTCAATATCTTCTTTACGGCCCCAATGATCTCATCTCTGCCCCCATAACTGAGGGCCAGATTGAGGACCATTCCCTTATTATGAGCTGTTGCCTCCATGGTTTTTCGGAGTAGTTTTTTCAGTGGTTCCCTTAATGTTTCAATATCGCCGATGGTTGTCAAACGGATGTCGTTGTCGAGCATCTCTTGAAGTTCCGCCTGGAGGAACTCGCCCAGGAGCTTCATCAATCCCTCCACTTCCTCTACCGGCCTAAGCCAGTTCTCTACAGAAAAGGCATACAGGGTAAGGTACTCTATGCCGATTTCCCGACAGGTCCTTACCGTAACCCGGACGGCTTCGGCTCCCTTCCTGTGTCCCAATATTCTTCCCAAGAAATGTTCCTTGGCCCATCTGCCATTGCCATCCATGATAATGGCAATATGCCGGGGAAGTTTTTTAAGGTCAATATTTTCCATACGAAATCCGAGAGGCGCCAGTTACTTGTACCTTGCCTCATATTTCCATAATTTCCTTTTCTTTGACGGCGAGGATTCTATCGGTTTTTTCGATATACTTATCGGTTACCTCCTGCACCTCATCTTGGTAAGTGTACAATTCGTCCTCTGAGATTTCATTATCTTTCTTCAAGGTTTTCAACTGATCATTGGTATCCCTTCTCACATTTCTGAGAGCGATCTTACACTCCTCCGCCATTTTTTTTACCACTTTTACCAGGTCTTTTCTCCTCTCTTCTGTCAGGGAGGGGATGGCGATGCGTATCAATTTCCCGTCACTTATTGGCATCAATCCGAGGTCAGATTTCTGGATGGCCTTTTCAATATTCCCGATAATAGTACTGTCCCAGGGGGAGATGACAATCAGACGGGCCTCCGGTACGGAAAGGGTAGCAACCTGGGCAAGCGGCGTGGGTACACCGTAGTATTCCACCTTTATACCATCGAGGAGGGTGAGAGATGCCCTTCCGGTTCTCACCTTACTAAAGGATTTTTCCAGGGAGTGGATCGCCTTTTCCATATTTTCCTTTAGTTCCTCGAAAATCAAATCCTTCATCGGCTTTTTAACCTCCCACAATAGTCCCTACCGGTTGCCCGCAAATCACACGTTTGATATTCCCCGGTTTTCGTAGATTAAATACCACAACGGGAAGATTATGATCCCGGCAGAGGGAAATAGCGGCTGCATCCATAACTTTAAGAGATTTCGTTAACATGGCGGTATAGCTGATCCTTTCAAACATCAGTGCGTCGCTGTATTTAATGGGATCCTTATCATATACCCCCTCAACCATGGTGGCTTTCATGATGACCTCGGCCTTTATCTCCATGGCCCTCAGAGAGGCGGCTGTATCTGTGGTAAAATAAGGATTACCGGTACCGCCGGCAAATATCACCACTCTGCCCTTCTCCAGATGCCGTATCGCCCTTCTCTGGATAAAGGGTTCTGCAATCTCTTTCATCTCGATGGCCGATTGAACCCTTGTTTCTACGCCGCGATGCTCAAGAGCGCTCTGGAGGGCAAGGCTGTTGATAACTGTTCCCAGCATACCCATATAATCGGCTGTGGTTCGATCTATGCCTCCGGTCTTAGCTTCTGAACCACGGAATATATTGCCTCCCCCTACAACCACCCCTAATTGAACGCCCAGGGCAACGACCTCCCCGATTTCCCCCGCAATCGAATTGACCACATCAGGATCTATACCTGAAGAACGATCTCCCATAAGGGCTTCGCCGCTTAACTTTAGGAGCACCTTTTTGTAAAACGCCTTTTCCACGGTCATTTATAATAGTATAGGATTTCCATTTTAAATAACTTTAGGCACTTCCCACTTTAGTGCACTTTAGGCACTTAACTTGTAGCTTGCCTTAGTCTTCGCCAAGCTGGAACCGGGCAAACCTTCTGACAACGATATTTTCCCCGGTTTTGGCAATCATATTGTTGACCAGCGTTCCGATGGTTATCTCGGGATCCTTGACAAACTTCTGATCTAACAGGCACACGTCTTCGTAGTACTTTTTCAGCTTTCCTTCGATAATCTTATCCCATATCTTTTCTGGTTTACCCTCGGCCAGGGCCTGGCTTCTGTAAATTTCCTTTTCCCTTTCCAGGACGTGGGGAGGGATATCCTCGGGTTTCACGTAGGAGGGATTTAACGCGGCAATATGCATGGCCATGTCCTTCGCCAGGGCTTGAAAGTCGCTGGTCCTGGCAACAAAATCGGTTTCACAATTGACCTCTACCATGACCCCGATCTTCCCCCCCTGGTGAATATAAGATGCAACGGTGCCATCCTTGGCTGCCTTTGAAGATCTCTTGGTAGCAGCCGACATGCCTTTTTTCCGCAGATAATCAATGGCCTTCTCAAAATCCCCGTCAGATGCCATCAGGGCTTCTTTGCAGTCCATCATGCCGGCGCCTGTTTTTACTCTCAATTCTTTAACCATAGGCGATGTAATATTCAATTTACTTTACCTCCTCAAACATTTTCTCATTTCTCGATCCTCCGGTATCATCTTCAAGATGTTCCTCAAAATCGGGTATCTCGTCCTTCGTCTCTAAGCTCTCAGGAACGCTGGGCTCTCCCATTTTTTGAAGCTCTTCGGTTTCTTTATCACTTTCCCTTAATACAGACTCTTCGAGACGTTTTTTGCCTTCCAGGACGGCATCTGCGAACTTTGAAGAAAACAGTCTGATTGCCCTTATGGCGTCATCGTTTCCTGGAATCACATAATCTATGTGATCAGGATCACAATTGGTATCAACAACAGCGACAATAGGAATCTTTAATCTTTTGGCTTCCTTGACGGCGATCCATTCCCGTCTCGTATCCACAACAAACAATCCACCCGGGAGACTCTTGATATTCCTGATGCCCCCTAAGACCTTTTCAAGCTTATCCCGTTCCTTCTGAAGTATCATAATCTCTTTTTTGGGGAAGGCTTTGATTCTCTCACTTGTGAACATATCGTCCAGGGTATTTAATCTGTCAATACTTTTCTTGATAGTAGTAAAGTTGGTAAGCATACCACCCAGCCATCGCTGATTTACGTAGGGCATACCGCACCTTTGGGCTTCTTCTCTGATTGCTTCCTGGGACTGCTTCTTGGTGCCCACGAATAAAAGTTTCTCTCCTGCCTCCGCCATGTCAACGACAAAATTGTATGCGGCCTGAAACATTCCTACCGTCTGCTGGAGGTCTATGATGTAAATGTTATTCCTTGCCCCGAAAATATAGGGTTTCATTTTGGGGTTCCACCTATTTGTCTGATGACCAAAATGAACCCCCGCCTCTAACAACAACTTCATGGAAATATTTGCCATACGATTGCTCCTTTTAAAGTGTTTTTACCTCCATCCTTATCTGTTCGACCGGAAACTTTTTAAAAAGCAACATCCGGGCAATCCAAGGATGTGTGGAATTTGCAGGCAGATAGCACAAAGATGTTTAATTAGCAAGTGAAACATTCCTTACGTATGATAGTGGGCATTAATCTTAACATAATCGAAAGAAAGATCGGATGTATATAAGCGGAATTTCTTATTTCCCATACCCAAGCTGATTCTTAGTCTGATATCTGTCTTGTCCATGATTTCTGAAAGCCTTTTTTCCCCATCGGCGATTCCCCGCCCGCCGGCAAAAACGGGAATTTCTTCCAGGTAGATGCAAACGGCATCAACGGTAAGTAGTACTCCTGCGGAACCGATAGCCGATACAATTCTTCCCCAGTTGGGATCGCCGCCGAAAAAAGCGGTTTTAACCAGATTGGAGTTGGCGACTTTACAGGCCACTTTCTTTGCATCGCCTGTGGATCTTGCCTCTTCGACGACGATCTCGATGAGTTTTGTTGCCCCTTCGCCATCTCTTACAATGGATTGCGCAAGATAAGACGTGACGCTGAAAAGCATTTCTTTAAAGATGGTCAGATGCCTTGACGGTCTTTTGAGGGGATTATTGCCGGCAACGCCATTGGCCAGGATAATCGCTGTGTCATTGGTGCTCATGCACCCGTCTACCGTGATGGCATTAAAGCTTTTGTTCACCGCCTGCCTGAAGATGGTGTTTAAGGTATGATGGTCAATATCGGCATCGGTCATAAAAAAGGCAAGCATAGTGGCCATGCTGGGTTCTATCATTCCGGCCCCTTTAGCTATGCCGCAGAGGGTAACTTCTTTTGACCCTGCCATCCCCTTTCGAGACGCTATCTTGGGGAATTTATCCGTCGTCATGATCGCCTCTTCGGCATCGGGAATCCCATTCGTATGCAACCCCTCAACGAGTCTCCCCATACTTGCCTCAATTTTTTTTATCGGGAGCCTGTTGCCGATCACGCCCGTCGAGGCTACTAAAACAAGCTCATCTCTAATCCTTAGTTTCTCGGAAATTCCCCTGGATATGGCAAGGGCGTCTTTATATCCTTCCTGACCCGTGGCTGCATTTGCATTACCGCTGTTGGCTAAAATTGCCTGGGCCATACCCTCTTTTATCCTCTCCATATCAAGGAGAACCGGAGCAGCCTTGAAGCAGTTTCCCGTAAACACCCCTGCCGCCTTTGCCGGCGCCCCTGAGAATATCAGGGCGAGATCTTTCCTCCCACCTTCCTTGATGCCCACATGGATGCCGTTGGCTAAAAAACCGGGAACGGCATATGCCTCTACTCCACTTTCGACCATTACACCTCCCCTTGATGTCGTATTCACTTATCGGCCATCGGCTTTTTACGAAGCAATCCTATTTGTTGTTTAATTCGTAACTATTCAGCCACTAAGACACCAAGGCACTAAAATTAAAGTATTATTCTTATTATCTCTTTAAAAGGACAACTATATAATACCTTCCTGATAATTTTAATTATCAAAGTTGTCAG
>MNZP01000014.1:0-16348 GCA_001873675.1 Syntrophaceae bacterium CG2_30_49_12
TGGGTTATCAGATCAGTCCTCTCCTCTGGGAGAAGGTAAAAAGGGGATTGAGCGCCGGTCGGGTACAATCGGTAGCGGTCAGGATCATCTGTGACAGGGAGGAAGAGATCCGCAGGTTTGTTTCGGAAGAGTACTGGAATATCACCGCTCATCTTAATGCCTTAAATCCCCCTCCCTTTAAGGCCCGGCTCTTCAAAATCAAGAACAAAAAAGCAAAGGTCGCTGATGGATCACAGGCAAAAGAGATTCTAAAGATCCTCAAGACGAGTCCCTTTATCGTCAGTAAATTAGAGAAAAAAGAAGTCAGGAGATCTCCTCTTCCCCCTTTTACCACCAGCAAGCTGCAACAGGAGGCAGCGCGGTGGCTTCAGTTTCCAGCGAAAAAAACAATGAGTATTGCCCAGAAGTTGTATGAAGGCATAGGATTAGGGAAAGAAGGCCCTATTGGATTAATCACTTACATGAGAACAGACTCCTTCCGTATTGCGGAAGAGGCCCTCCGGGAAGTAAGAGGATACATCAGAGAAAATTATGATCCGGCATTTCTCCCTGTTAAGGCCAGGGTCTTCAAAAATGCGGCCAAAGCCCAGGATGCACACGAGGCGATAAGACCCGCATCCGTGGCTTACAAGCCTAAAGATATCAGGCAATATCTCAGCAACGACCAGTTCCGCCTCTATCAGCTTATCTGGAACCGTTTTGTGGCAAGCCAGATGAACCCTGCTATCTTAGATCAGACGATCATTGACACAACGGCAGGAGGAGGGGACTATCTCTTCCGGGCCCATGGGTCGGTAATGAGATTCCCCGGATATACTATTGTCTACACGGAAGGAAAAGAGGACAACGAAAATGAGGACGATTCCGGCATGACCCTCCCCGAAGTTTCGGAAGGTGAGGCGCTTACCCTCATTTCCCTTTCGACCGAGCAGAAATTTACCCAGCCGCCACCAAGGTTTTCCGAAGCGACCCTGGTCAGGGAGCTTGAAGAAAAAGGCATTGGGAGGCCCTCCACTTATGCGGCCATATTGAGCACCATTGCCGAGAGAGACTATGTCCGTAAGGAAAAGGGGAAATTTTACCCTACCGATCTCGGTATCCTGATCACGGAACTCCTGGTGAAGAATTTCCCCCGGATACTGGATGTAGCCTTTACCGCTGCACTGGAAAACCAACTGGACTCGATCGAAGAGGGGAAAAATAACAGGCTGGACACGTTGAACGATTTTTACATCCCCTTTGCGGAAGAGCTGAAAAAAGCCCGGGCAGAGATGCGAAATATTAAAAAAGAGGAAACGCCGACGGACGTTGTCTGTGATAAGTGTGGCAGCACGATGGTCATTAAATGGGGGAAAAACGGCAAATTTATTGCTTGTTCCAATTATCCCGCCTGTAAGAACACCATGAATATCGCCCGTGATGAAAACGGGCAGACAAGCCGGGAGGAGACCCAGATAACGGATACCATCTGTACTAAGTGTGGCCGGAACATGGCGATTAAGGAGGGGAGATTCGGCAGATTCCTGGGGTGCTCCGCCTATCCTGAGTGTAAAAATACGATGCCCATAAGTTGCGGGGTAAAATGTCCTGAAGAGGGGTGCGGGGGATATATATGTGAGAGGCGGACAAAAAAAGGAAAAATATTCTTCGGTTGCTCCCGGTATCCCGACTGCACTTATGCCCTCTGGGAAAGGCCTGTGCCGGAGACGTGTCCCCAATGTGGAGCGCCGTTCCTCGTTGAAAGGTCAGCACGGGGCGAGAGAACTTATATAGCCTGTCTTCATAAAGATTGCGGTTATAAAAGGGCGCCGTGATCCCTGATTCCTGCCTTGCTTTTAAGATGAACCGTAAGAAACCGATTGTTATTATCGGGGGAGGCCTTGCCGGTTGCGAGGCGGCCTGGCAATTGTTACAGCGGGGGGAAACCGACGTTGTCCTTTACGAGATGAAACCGGAGAAATTTTCTCCGGCCCACAAATCACCGCATCTTGCTGAACTTGTATGCAGCAATTCTCTTCGTTCTAACAGCCTGGAAAATGCCGTGGGACTTCTCAAGGAAGAGATGCGCATGATGGCCTCGCTTGTTATTGAAGCGGCTGACGCAACGGCCGTACCGGCAGGAAAGGCCTTAGCCGTGAACAGGCACGAGTTTTCGGTTTATATTGAGGAGAAGCTTGTTTCCCAGAAAGGACTGACGATCATACGGAAAGAGATCTCTAACATTCCCGAAGATTCTATTGTAATCATCGCCACGGGACCACTTACCTCCGAATCTCTCGCTCAGAAAATTTCCCTTCTCACGGGAAGTGAATACCTGTATTTCTATGATGCCATTTCGCCTATCATCGAGGGAGATTCCATAAACTATGATAAAGTATTCAGGGCATCAAGATACGCAAGCTCTGAGGGAGACTATTTAAACTGTCCCTTAAAAAGAGAGGAACACGAGAATCTCTGGGATGCCCTTACCAAAGGCGGAGATGTCCCTCTCCGGTCATTTGAAGAAGTCAGGTGTTTCGAGGGGTGTCTTCCTGTAGAAATCATCGCCGGAAGGGGAATAAATACCCTCCTCTTCGGGCCGATGAAGCCCGTGGGTTTGACAGACCCGAGAACAGGAAAACAACCTTACGCCGTGGTGCAACTTCGGCAGGAAGACAGGGAATGTAAACTCTTCAACATGGTGGGATTTCAGACAAAGCTGACATGGCCTGAACAGCGGCGAATATTAAGAATGATACCGGGGCTGGAAAGGGCAGAGTTTGCCAGACACGGAAGCATCCACCGGAATACTTTTATCAGTTCCCCCGTCCTCCTGCGAAAAACCCTGCAACTTCGGGGCAACGACAACATCTTCTTTGCCGGGCAGATTACCGGTGTGGAAGGTTACGTCGAATCGGCGGCCATGGGGCTTATCGCCGGGTTTTGCGCCTCATGCCGTCTCTCAGGAGGGGAATTATCGCCACCACCCGAAACAACGGCTTTTGGCGCTCTCCTGCATTATATTACCAATACCTCCCCTAAGAGATTTCAGCCGATGAATATCGCCTTTGGCCTTTTCCCCCCGCTTCCCGGAAAGACCTCGAAAAAAAAGGGGGAAAGAGGTCTGTTCTATGCCCGACGTTCCCTTGAGGCGCTGAGAAAATGGAAGGAGGATGTGAAGATGAGACTATAAGGGGAGCATATTTGTATGCAAAGAATAAAATGAGAAAATTTTAGGGAGGGAAAGATAAATGGAGATCATAGAAGAGGCATTAAAAAGGGGACAGAAGATACTCTCTGAATATCAATCCAAGAAGTTGTTGGCCGGTTATGGTATCCCCATTACCCGGGAAAATCTGGTGAATTCTGAGGAGGAGGCTGTTAGGACAGCAGGGGAGATAGGCTTTCCCGTAGCATTAAAAGGTTGTTCTCCCGAGGCAACCCATAAAACGGAACTCAAGCTGATAGAACTCAACCTTATGGATGAGAACACTCTCATCGAGGCATACCGAAAGATAATGAATAATGCCGGCAAGGTGTCCCTGGATGGAATTTTGGTTCAGGAGATGATAAAGGGGGAAAGGGAATTAGTTGTAGGGATGACGAGGGATGTTCAATTCGGCCCCTGTGTTATGTTTGGGTTGGGAGGAATCTTCACCGAGATACTAAAAGATGTTTCCTTTCGTGTAGCTCCTCTGGAGAAAAGGGATGCCCTGGAGATGATGGGAGAAATCAAGGGGCGCCGCATCCTGGAGGCAATTCGGGGTCTGGAAGCGGTAGATAAAGAGATTCTCTGTGAGATGCTGATCAAGGTGGGCCAGATAGGACTGGATTTTGAGCAGATAAAGGAGATTGATCTCAATCCTGTGATCATAGCCGGGAGCAGGCCGGTTGCCGTGGATGCCCTGGTAGTCCTGGAATGACAGGGGTAAGGGTTCAGCGGTCAGCAAACAGTTATCAGTAAGATCAAGAAAAAAAGATAAACTTGACTTTGTGAATGGAACCGTCGTCTCTTTCCATGGCAAAAAGAATGGTATTTGTGATTTCCGGAGGCCAGGTCCTGGATCAGGCGTTTTTACATGCAAAAATAGAGGCGCATGGGGGGGTAGAGGTAATCTGCGCCGACGGTGGAGTACGCCATCTTCCTTCCCACGGTCTGATTCCCGATGTTATCATCGGAGACATGGATTCTCTCGATCCTGAGAAAGAAAAGTACTTTGAGGAACAGGGAAGTCTGATCATCAGGCGCCCCAAGGAAAAAGAGGAGACAGATACACAACTGGCCCTCGAATATGCCCTGGGGATGAACCCGGAAGAGGTGTGGATCTTCGGCGCCCTCGGGGGAAGGATTGATCATGCCCTGGCCAACATCTCCCTCCTTATACTGGGTGCAGAGAGGGGCATAAAGGTAAAATTGGTGGATGAATGGTGTGAGGTTTTTGTTGTAACCGCCTCCTGTGTGATTGAGGGGCAGACGGGGCAGACGGTATCCATTCTTCCCCTTTCGTCGGCAGTGACCGGCATAACACTGGAGGGATTTGAATATCCTCTCCAAGATGGGACGATGGAAATCGGAAGGCCTTATGGTGTAAGCAACCGGCTGATAGAGACCAGAGGGGTCATTTCCGTCGCTTCAGGATACCTTCTCGTAGTGAGGTATTTCGAGGTGGGGGGGTTCCCCCCAAGGTGACTTGAGGAGATGAAACCAAAAAGGATATTAACCATTGCCGGTTCAGATTCCGGTGGCGGAGCAGGGATCCAGGCAGATTTGAAGACGATTGCCGCCCTTGGGGGCTTCGGGATGAGCGTCATCACCGCCCTGACAGCCCAGAATACTCTCGGTATCCAGGACATCCATGAGGTCTCCCCGGAGTTTGTGAAGAGGCAGTTTGATGCCGTAGCGTCGGACATCGGCATAGATGCAGTCAAAACCGGTATGCTTGTCAACTCCGGAATAATAGGGGCAGTGGCAGACAGCCTCAGGGAATACCATGTTGAGAAGCTTGTTGTTGACCCGGCAATGGCAGCCAAAGGGGGGACCTTACTTTTGCAGGATCAGGCGAGGGATGCCCTGATCAGAAAACTGATCCCCCTGGCCCTTGTGGTGACACCGAATATTTCCGAAGCCGAGGTCCTCTCCGGGATAAAGATTGCCTCCCTCGACGGGATGAGAGAAGCGGCGCGAGTCATTTATGATCTGGGGGCAGGGAACGTACTGGTCAAGGGGGGGCATCTGATGGATGCCGATGTCACGCACGCCAGGGACATCCTCTATGACGGGAAGGATTTTTACGAGTTTTCCTCTGAGAGATTTGATACTAAAGACACGCACGGTACCGGTTGCACCTATTCCGCCGCTATTGCCACCGGTCTTGCCATGGGGAAGAGTGTTTTTTATGCCGTGGGAGAGGCAAAAAAGTATATAACAGAGACCATCAGGTTTTCCTATCGTATCGGTGGGGGGCAGGGACCAACGAACCATCTCGCCCCCCTTTTACGGGAGGTGGAACGTTATCGCTGTCTTGATGAGCTGAAGGCCGCCCTGCAAAGATTGAAGGGGGGAAAATGCGGCCGTATCATCCCGGAGGTACAGTCAAACCTCGGCTATGCCCTTCCCTGCGCCAGGGGGATCGAGGAAGTGGCGGCTGTTCCGGGCAGGATTATCCGGATCGGAGATGAGGTGGCAACCCTCTGTGAGCCCGCTTTCGGCGCCTCTTCACATATCGCAAAGATCATCCTCACCGTTTTGAGATACAAAAGTGAATATCGTGCGGCGATGAATATCCGGTTTTCGGAAGATATTGTAAAGATATGCCGGACCTTGGGGTACGACATCGCCCATTTCAGTCGGGCAGACGAACCGCCTGAGATGAAAGAAAAAGAGGGTTCCACCCTCGAATGGGGAACGGAGAGCGTCCTGGCAAAGAGGGAAAAGGTTCCCGATATCATCTTTGACAGGGGTGATGTGGGGAAGGAGCCGATGATCCGGGTCCTCGGTAAGGACCCTCATGATGTTGTGAGTAAAGTTTTGCATCTGGTAAAGAGATTGAAGGAGGAAAGGATAATATGGAATTGAATGAAATTACCATCACAAAAGCGATTATAGAACGGTTCTCGGAGAAGCTCATCGCATGCACGGAAGTGGATACAGCCATCGTGGGAGGCGGTCCCGCCGGTCTCGTGGCGGCCTATTTCCTGGCGAAAGTCGGGAAAAAGGTGGCGATATTTGAGAAAAAACTGAGCATCGGCGGCGGCATGTGGGGCGGCGGCATGATGTTCAACGAGATCATCGTGCAACCGGAAGCCAGGGAACTCCTCGATCTGTTCGACGTCCGCACAAGGAAATATGAAGCTGGCTACTATAGCGCCGATGCCATCGAGGCGGTCAGCACGATTTGTTCCTATGCGACAAAGGCGGGGGCCAGGGTCTTTAATTGCATTACCGTGGAGGACGTGATGATTCGTGAAGGGCGGGTGATCGGCCTTGTGATTAACTGGACACCGGTTTCGATGACGGGTCTCCATGTTGACCCACTGACGATTGCCGCGAAATCTACCATTGATGCCACAGGCCATGCCACGGAAGTTCTCCGCGTGATTGAACGAAAGACAGATATAAGACTTAACACGCCAAGCGGGGCCTTGATGGGTGAGCGTTCCATGTGGGCGGACAGGGCGGAACGGTTGACCCTTGAAAATACGAGAGAGATCTGCCCCGGCGTATATGTAGCAGGAATGTCGGCTAATGCAGCCTTCGGCGGCCCCAGGATGGGGCCTATCTTCGGGGGCATGCTCCTTTCAGGGAAAAAGGTCGCCGAACTGATCATTGCCAATGGCTAAAAATCATCAGTCATCAGTCGTCAGTCGTCAGTCGGGAGTTGGGAGTTGGGAGTTGCGGGAAAGAGGAGATGGGGAGGTTTGAACACCTTGACTAATACTCTGGAGAAGATACCTGTCTCTGGCGAAGTAGCGGTCGGTATTATTCACCAGCTACGGCAGGCCGGTCATGAGGCCTATTTCGTCGGCGGCTGCGTGCGCGACCTTCTGCGGGGTATCGAACCGGGAGACTACGATATTGTCACCTCCGCCCGACCCGATGAGGTCCAGGCGCTGTTTCCTCACACGGTGCCGGTGGGGGCGAGCTTCGGTGTTGTGCTCGTCATTGAAGAGGGACAAAGTTACGAAGTGGCAACGTTCCGCACCGAAGATGGTCATGAAGATGGCCGGAGACCTTCTCAGGTAAAGTTTGCCACGGCCAGGGAGGATGTTTGCCGCCGGGACTTCACCGTAAATGGTCTCCTGTTGGATCCTGAGACAGGCCGCATCATTGATTATGTGGGCGGTTGTCAGGATATTGAGCGTCGTCTCATCCGCACGATCGGTGAACCTGAAGCGCGCCTCACCGAAGATTACCTGCGGATGCTCCGGGCTGTCCGCTTCGCCGCCAACCTCAGTTTTGAAATTGATCAGCAGACATTTGATGCCGTCAAGCGGCATGTCCCCGCAATACGCCGCATCAGCGCGGAACGCATCCGTGAGGAACTTACCCGTCTTCTCACCGGCGGTGGGGCACGGCGCGGGATGGAACTCCTTGCAGCCACCTGTCTTTTAGCCGTCCTCCTTCCCGAGGTCGAGGCGATGCGTGGTGTTGCCCAGCCACCAACATTTCATCCCGAAGGCGATGTCTGGGAACATACCATGCGGATGCTTGAACTGTTGCCCGGGGGGGTGGGTAGAAAGGCCGACGCATGCCTCGCCTGGGGTGTCGTCATGCACGACATAGGGAAGCCCTGTACACGTTCCGAGGATGAATCAGGCGTCCATTTCTACGGTCACGTGCGCAAGGGAGAAGAGATCGCCGGTGCTATCCTGCGGCGGCTCAAATTTTCCCGCGCAGAGATGGAAACGATCACTGACCTTGTCCACTGCCACATGCTCTTCATCCATGTAAAGGAGATGCGCTCCAATAAGTTGAAACGTCTGCTCAGGAAGCCCCGCTTCGATCTCCACCTTGAACTTCACCGCCTCGATTGCCTGGGAAGCCACGGTTTCCTCAATAACTATGAGTTCTGCAAGACAAAGCTTGCCGAACTTGCCACAGAGGAACTGCACCCGCCGCCTCTAATCACCGGCCATGACCTCATTGCCATGGGCTTTCGCCCCGGTCCCATCTTCAGTGAGATACTGAAGGTTGTTGAGGATGCGCAGCTCGACGGTGAGATACTTACCGGGGACGAAGCCCGCAGGCTGGTGATGGCTCGCTGGGGACGGGGCGTATTGGGGTCAGGTCTATTTTTTTAGCATCTTTCTCTTTTCCCGCATAATCCTGCTTATGGAGGTAAAGTGCATACCAAGATGAGCAGCAACTTCCCTCTGGGTATAACCGTATTTTTCCACCGCCTCTTCGATCATCTCGCCCCTCTTCTGCATATCCTGAAGGGCTTTCCCACTGAAGAGTCGCTCAAGACTGGGTCTGCTTAGGTACCGCTGACTCTTCGGTATCTCAGGAACGTCTTCATAGCCTTTGGTGTAATCAATGAGTCCTTCAGCAAAATCCTCTGTTCCTAAAATGCTCTGAGCCTTGACATCCCTCCAAAGTGACGCCCCGCTTATCCCAGCCCTCACAAACATCCCGTATTCCTCTTCTGCTACATTCCTCACCATTCCAAACTGGCGTAATATCCAGTCTGTGGTAAGGCATGGGTGAGGATTTTCCATGCCCACCGTAGCTCCGTAGCTGCTCCACTTCCATTGCTCAGGGTTCTCAACTCCTCCTGCTCTCACAGGGTTAAGGACGACATACCGGCAGGCTTCAAGGAGGTGACTGTCCTTCTGAATCAGAACTGCCTTGAATCTCCCCTGAAACAGGTGCCCAACCCTCCCATATCTCCGATTAAATGCCTGGGTGTAAACCCCGTTTAACTGCCTCATCCCGACTGAAAGGTTTCCCTCCATGGTCTCTATGAGGATATGGTAATGATTGTTCATGAGGCAGTAGGCATGGCAGATCCAGTGGTAGCGTGTAGTAACATCATGATGAAGAAGATTCAGGAAACCTTTCCTATCTTCATCATCCAGGAAGATGGGCTTTTTCTCGTTTCCCCTGCTGGTTATATGATAGACAGCGCCAGGGAATTCAATTCGTAATGGTCGAACCATGGGTAAACGATATCATAACCCAAATGCAATGTCAACAAAATAGACCTGACCCCAAATCCTTTTTCTTATGCCCTTTTTACCTTTTCTGGATAATCTCCATAATTTTTTATTAGGTTTCTTGTATCAATAACGAGATTTGAGTGCTTCAATATAAAGTCAGGGTCATATTCCGTATGATCAGTCGAAATTACTACACAATCATATCTTGAGACATTCTCAACGGTTAATTCTACAGAGTGTTTTTCAATCCTGTGTCTCCTCGTCTTTGGAGCCTTCGGGATATATGGGTCATTGTAGTCAACTATTGCCCCTTTCTCTTCTAAAAGCTCTATCAATCGTAGGGAAGGAGATTCTCTCAGGTCATCCACATCCTTCTTATACGCCAGTCCTAAAAGCAAAATCCTCGCATTTTTTATACTTCTGCCTCTTTCATTTAATGCATCAATAGTTTTTTGGACAACATAATACGGCATATTTGTATTTATCTCGCCCGCAAGCTCGATAAACCGGGTGGAAAAATCATATTCCCTCGCCTTCCATGTGAGATAAAATGGGTCAATCGGGATACAGTGTCCACCGAGGCCAGGACCGGGAAAGAAGGTCTGAAAACCAAAGGGTTTCGTTTTCGCTGCCTCTATTACCTCCCATATATCAATGCCCATCCTGTCAAAAAGCGTCTTGAGCTCATTTACAAGGGCAATATTTACTGCCCTGTAGATATTTTCTAAGAGCTTTGTTGCCTCTGCTACTTCGGTAGTAGACACAGAAACTACTTCTTCTACAATGGAAGAATAAAGGGCAACACCTACCTCTAAGCAATCTTTTGTTATTCCTCCTACTACCTTAGGAATTGTTTTTGTGTTGTATTTTTTATTTCCAGGGTCTTCCCTTTCCGGGGAATAGATGAGGTAAAAATCCTTACCTACTTCTAAGCCATCTGACTCAAAGAGTGGAAGGAGTAACTCTCTTGTAGTTCCAGGATATGTTGTTGACTCAACGGAAATAAGCTGGCCAACCCTTAAATTTTTAGCTATATCCTTCCCTGTATTTTCTATATATTGCATATCCGGCTCTCTTTTATTGGTTAGAGGAGTAGGAACACAGATCAATATGGCATCCATCTCGGATATCCTCCCCATATCAGTAGTAGCAACAAAGCCTCTTGAGTTTTTGAGCCGAATAAAACGGATTAATCGGGAGGAAGGGATGTGTCTTATGTATGACTCACCCTTGTTTAGTCTATTCACTTTTTCTGAATCTATATCAAAGCCTGTAACAGAAAAGCCTGCTTCTAAGAAATGTAAGGCAAGGGGTAGACCCACATATCCCACTCCGATAATACCAATA
The DNA here is from genome assembly GCA_001873675.1 of Syntrophaceae bacterium CG2_30_49_12. Taxonomy (GTDB): domain Bacteria; phylum Desulfobacterota; class Syntrophia; order Syntrophales; family CG2-30-49-12; genus CG2-30-49-12. The sequence goes on from MNZP01000014.1 coordinate 10,486, forward strand.
TCTGCCTCCTTTGCCCTTATCCTGGAAATAAGCTTTTCCTTTAAAGATAACACAGATAACATCAGCCCCTCCATTTTCTTTATTTATTGTGTTGAAAGCTCCTTCAATTTTTCTAGGAAGGGTGGCAAGGATGTTTTATAATCCGCCACAATCCCCCATTCGGCTACCTTAAAGATATAGGCATCCGGGTCGGTATTGATGACTACCATATGTTTTGAGCCGGAACAACCGGCGAGGTGTTGTACGGCGCCGGACAAGGCAACAGCGATATACAAGTTGGGACTTACGATTTTGCCTGTTTGTCCCACCTGCATCGTTGCCGGTGTTAATCCTTCGTCACAGGCAGCCCTTGTTGCCCCTACAGCGCCACCCAATACTCCGGCAAGCTCCCTGAGAATATCAAACCCTTCGACACTTCCAATACCCCGTCCGCCGGTAACTACAATTTCTGCCTCTTCTAATTTTATTCCGAGAACCTCTTCTTTTACGGTCTCGATGATCTCGGCTTTTATCATTGAGCTTTCTATACCAATCTCCAGAGGGACAACTTCACCTTGTCGGCTATCATCTCTCTCAAGAGATGACATGGTTTTTGGTCTTACCGTTGCCATTTGTGGCCGGGCGGTAGGGGTGATCATTACCGCATAGGCGTTGCCGCCGAAAACAGGCCTGGTTTGAAGCATCAGCTTTGTTTGCGGATCGATAGCCAGATCAATGCAGTCCATCGCGAGTCCCCCGCCTAACCTGACGGCTAATCTTGGGGCAAGGTCCCTCCCCATATCTGTCTGACCCAGAAGCACGATAGAAGGATTAACCTGGTGACATACATTTGTTATTGCCTCCGTATAGGCATCAGAGTTATAACTGTCAAGCGGCGAATTACTGACCAGATATACCCTCTCTCCCCCGTAGGCGATGGCTTCCCGGCTAAAGGGAACAGCCTCTTTCCCTATTAAGAGGGCGCTAAGCTCCTCTCCCAGATCATCGGCAAGCCTTCTTCCTATTCCTAAAAGCTCCATCGTAATAGGAGACATTTTTCCATTTACAAACTCGGCACAAACCATTACTCCTTTAAATTCAGTCATTGACTTTTACCTCCTCATATACCCTATGCCATCAATTATCACTGGAGGGCCACGCTCCGTCGTGGCTGGAGGGAACGGACGCGACATGGGAGGGACGCGCTCCGTCGCGTCCGTTCCCTGTGGTGGCCAAATTATATAATCTTTGCTTTTCTCAGGCACAATGCCAGTTCGCAAGCCGCCTCGGCGACTGTGTCCGCTTCTATGATCTGACACTTTGTCTCGCGGACGGGGATATATAACCTGAGCAACTGGGAACGTCTTACCCCCTGTAACTCTGCACCAATATCCTGAACGTTCCAGTTTGTGATTTTAATCCTGCTGGCCTTTAAAATCCCCATACCGGTGGGGAGGCGGGGGAGGCCTATCTCGCTGCTGACTGTGACCAGCGCCGGCATAGGCGCCTCGATGACCCTGTAACCGTCTTGCATCACCGATTCTACTCTCACCTTGCTATCTTTCAAATCAACCTTTCTCGCTACGGTTACCACAGGGATAGCGAGGTTTTCGGCGATGAGGGAACCGACCTGACCGGCATCCCAGTCCGCCGCCTGCCGTCCGCACAGGATCAGAGAATAATCGCCGATTTTTTCAATGGCCTTCGTCAGGACAAAGGCGGTTTCAAAGCTATCCAGTTCCCCGGCCGCCTCATGCTGAATATGGACTCCTTCATCAGCTCCTATAGATAATGCGTGTCTGATCGCACTCTTGGCAGCTGACGCTCCCAGAGTCACCGCCGTCACTTTGGCCTGGTATTTATCTTTCAATTGCAGAGCAGCTTCCATCGCCCGTTCGTCAAAAACACTTGTTACGGGCGCCACCCCCTCAGGCGGCATGACCCTTTTCCCCTCAGGGTCAATCCGAAATTTAGCAGGCGGTATCTCAGGATCCGGTACCTGCTTGATACATACAATAATGTTCATTCAACTTCCCTCCTTCTGGAGGGCCACGCTCCGTCGTGGCCGTTACACTCCGTCGTGGCCGGAGGGAACGGACGCGACGAAGCGCGTCCCTCCCCTGTCGTGGCCGTTAAAAAACGTCATATTTTCCTCTACAATCTCAGCAAGGTCCATTACCTTAAAGGTCTTATCCAATTCCTTTGCCCTGATCCCCTCGTCGAACATCTGTAAACAAAAGGGACAGGCGGTAACTACTACCTCTGACCCGGATTTGACGGCCTCCTCGGTGCGGATGCGGTTAATCTTGGTTCCCACCGGTTCTTCCATCCAGATCCTGCCGCCCCCTCCCCCGCAGCAAAGCGCCCGTTGTCCGCAGCGGGACATCTCGATAACGTCAAGCTGAGGGAGTTGGTGTAAAATCTCTCTCGGTTCCTGGAAGATATCGTTATACCTGCCCAGGTAACAGGAGTCGTGATACGTTACTCTTCTCCTGTCCTGCCTTTCCGTTGGTTTCCATTTCCCGCTCGAGAGGAGTTGGGCGAGTAATTGCGAATGATGGAGGACTTCGAAAACCCCTCCCCACTGGGGATACTCGTTTTTCATGGTATTGAAGCAGTGGGGGCAGGCAGTGATAATCTTTTTTACCCTGTGTTCCTGGAAGAAAGCGATATTTTGTTGCGCCTGCTCTACAAACAGGATTTCAAAACCTATCCTCCGGGCAGGATCGCCGCAACATGGTTCTTCCGCACCCCAAACGGCAAAATTCACCTCTGCGTTCTGCAATATCCTGACCAGAGATCTTGTAACCTCCGCATTGCGATCAGTTAAAGCCCCTGTACACCCAACCCAGAGAAGGGTATCGGTATCCCTGCCCTTCCCTAATATATTGAGATCTAAGCCGGCCATCCAGTCGCCCTTGAGCCTCATGTGCTGAGCCCCCGTCCAGGGATGCCCACGGGAAAACATATTTCCCACCATGAGCTGGACAGACTCGGGCATCCTGCTTTCGGTCAGGGCCAGATTACGGCGCATTTCGATAATCTTATCTATGTGCTCCACAAATACGGGACAAGCCTCCTGACAGGCGCGGCAGGTCGTACAGGACCAGATATCTTCCTCCGCAATCACCTCACCGATCAGAAGCCGGTCAATGGTCATCCGGTTATTAAACTTTTCCTCCATGTGGATCTTCATCTGCTGGATCAACCTCTTGGGGGAGAGGGTCTTGCCGCTGATGTAGGCGGGACAACTTGCCTGACATCGGCCGCAACTGGTACAGGCGTCAAGATCAAGGAGTTGTTTCCAGGTAAAATCCTCGATGTTTGCTATACCAAAGGTTTCAGCTTCCTCGAGATCGGCAATAGGGGCCAGGGCGCCTTTTGGCCTCAAGGAACGGAAGAAGATGTTCACGGGAGAAATGATAACATGGAACAATTTGGAAAAGGAAAGACAGAGATAGACGATGGCTCCGTAAAAAATGATGACGTGAAACCACCAGATCCGCTGGTACCATGGCAGGAGCGAAGCGTCTCCCAGTCCGAAAACTCCGGCCAGGGCAAAACCGGCAAAGGACCATCGCTCCTCCCACAGTGGCGTGGGAACAGTGGCACAGATACGAAGCGCTTCAAGAATGAAACCGGTGATTGTCAGGAGGAAGAGCGAAATCAATACCACCGCATCATCCAGGCTGTTATCCAGCCTTTCCGGTCTCAGGATATATCTCCTGATAGCCGCCATTATTATACCTGACAGGACAGCTACCCCCCCGAGTTCGCCCAGGAGAGAGACGACTAAATAAGGTCTCCCGCGCAGGAAGGCTGCCACGTGCTCATGAAGGGCGAAGAGAGAGGTAACCAGCAGGAGCAAGAGAATGCCCCCAAAGATAAGGAGATGCATGACACCGGCATAAAGCTCGCCTATGGAAAGGGGCATCGCCCCTATTCCGAGGAGGCGCTTATGGAGAAGGATATCAATCGTTCCGGTAACAAATGCCTTTATCCTTCCCTTCTCAAATCTCCCCTCCGGTTTGCCTATCTGCCAGAGACGCCGGCGCCGGTAGATGGTATAGCCGATAAGGGGGAGGAGAAGCAATCCCAGGAGGTAGATCAGCCAACCGTATTCGATGTGCCAAAAAGCTTCTCGCGCGGCTTCCAAGGTGACCTCCTCGCTTAAAGTCCCATCTCTTGGGCCACTTTTTCCCGGAGTGAATCGGAATCGCCGAAAAGGAGAGGGGCCTGCCGTCCACGGCGATAGTATAGCCCCATATCATGCTCTCTAGTAGTGCCGATTCCGCCGAAGATCTGGACACCCATGCGGGTCCAGCGCCGGTAAACATCGCCGGCCCACGATTTAGCCATCGCTACTTCCTTACTACAGGGAAGTCCCTCGTTCAGCAACCAGGCGGCATAGTAGGTAAATCTCTTGGCGATGCCTATCTCGGCCCACATCTCAGCAAGATAGCTCTGAATTATTCCATAACTGCCGATAGGCTTACCGTACTGTACCCTTTCTACAGCATAGGAAGTACAGTTTTCCACTACCCAATCGGCGCCGCCCATCATTTCGGCACATTTCGCCATAGCTGCATACTCCAGCAACTTTTCTATAATGGGAAAGCCCTGATGCAACTGTCCCACTACGTACTTTTCTGTCACCTTCACATTTTCAAAGATGACCTCGCACTGTTTGTCATCGGCAATGGTTTGCAGGGGAGTGATTTTTATCCCCGGGATTTTGGCATCAACGATAAAGAGAGTAATGCCATCCTCCGGGCGGCCTTCGACGATTTTGGTCCTCGCGGCGCACAAGAAGTAATTTGCCGTCTGGGCGTCGTGGATGAACAGCTTGGCGCCGTTTATGATGTATTCATTCCCCTGCGCCGTGGCTGTCGTAGCGATTCCTTCAGCATCATACGTGGCGCTGGGCTCGGTCAGGGCCAGGCTGAAAATAGTATCTCCGCTTGCTATTCCAGGTAAGAATTCCTTCTTCTGCTCCTCTGACCCGGCAGTTACAAGGGGCAAAGTACAGATCACCGTAGAGAAGAAAGGCAGAAGGAAACAGGCGCGTCCCATCTCCTCAAAGAGGACAACAGTATCCATAAAGCTGCCGCCGACACCATCATACTCTTCCGGTATAATCCATCCCAGCCAGCCGAGTTTTGCCATCTCTTTCCAGATATCGCTCCTGAACCCTATCGCGTCTTCTTCCAGTTCCCTCACCAGGCTCTTGGGGTAGTATCTGGCCATAAACTCCCTCGCGGTTTTTTTCAAAATCTCCTGGGTTTCAGTAAAATCAAGATTCATTGTATCCTCCCTCTTATAGAAATTGTTCTGAAGATAACCTATCTGGGAAGTTTTAAACCCATCCAGGCAATAATGTTCTTCATGGTTTCGGTGGTTCCCCCGGCAATGGTAATACCCAGAGTATATTGACACATATCCTCGTATTTACCTTTAAATCTTGCCCATTTTGATCCTTCTTTCAGAGCGCCGTAGAGACCCATCATCTCGATGGCGATATTTCCGAAGCGGACGGCCAACTCCGATGAGAACCATTTGGCAGCCGAGGATTCCGCGGGAACATTCTGACCTTTACTCTGGAGCCAGGCTACGTAATAAGCCCATTGTTTCGTCGCCTCAAGTTCGATTGCCAACTCTGCCAGCTTCTGGCGGATCAGGGTAGCTTTCGCCATTGGTTGGCCGCGGTGCACTGTTTTCTTGGAAAATTCCACAAACTCCTCCAAATCCCGCTTTAACCCCGCGACCGTTCCTATCATTGAGCGCTCAAAATTTATCCCCGCCATCGTGACATACCAGCCCTGATTTACCTGTCCTACTACGTTCTTCTTGGGAACCCGGAAGTTATCAAAGAAAACCTCATTAT
>MNZP01000014.1:16357-25141 GCA_001873675.1 Syntrophaceae bacterium CG2_30_49_12
TTTTGTGCATATACAATAACGGACGGATGGTTATCCCCGGTTTGTCAACCTCGCTGACAAAATAGGTAATCCCCTTATGCTTGGGTACATTCTGGTCTGTGCGGGCTAAAAAGAAGATATGATCCGCCCGGTGTGCGCCTGTAGTCCATATCTTCTGCCCGTTAATCACGAAATCGTCGCCGTCCTCCACCGCCCTGGTGGTGAGAGAAGCCAGGTCTGAACCGGCATTCGGTTCAGACCAACCCTGGCACCAGTTGATCTCGCCCCTGGCGATCCTGGGCAGCCATTTTTTCTTCAACTCTTCGGAACCATGTTCCAGAATACTGGGAGCGACAATTTGCGGGCCCCACATATCCACGCCAGGCACCCGATGGTAGGCCCTCACTTCATTGAAGATAAGCTGTTCAATGTAACTGTGCTCCTTTCCACCATACTCTTTCGGCCAGGGGAGAGACAACCAGCCCTTCTCAGCTAACCTTTCTGCTACCGAACGATGGTATGCCCAATTTTCATCTGATTCAAAAATGGCAAAAAGCCCCCCTGACCATTCTTTCGGGGCACGACTCTCCTCCCGGGCAAAAAATTCCTCGAATTCCCTTTTCAGGGCCTCTTGTTCCGCGGTCAATCGAAAATCCATCCTTTTCTCCTCCGTTTTTATATTCTTAGTAGGCGATGTGGGACTCGAACCCACGGCCTCTGGTTCCGGAGACCAGCGCTCTATCCTCCTGAGCTAATCGCCCTTTCCGGTTCAGTCATCAGTCTTATGTCTTTTGACTTATGACTACATTGAAGGCGCCACATCTCTCATTTTCAATTGGATATCGTCTAACCCCTTCCAATGATTAATCTGAGGGGTAAAGACGATATCAAGGGCCGACCCTGATAGGGTGTGTATAAAATGCCCCCTACTGAACCATATAGAATTACAGGATACACCATCACCGTTTACACGCATCCGTAAGTGATTATTTCCTACAATGGCAGATGTTGTGACATTGACATTCTTGACACACAGGATTGGTTCGGGATTCTTTCTGCCAAATGGGGCAAGTGTATCAATCTGATATAGGAGGTCATGAGTAATATCGTTGAGATTGCACTGGGCGTCAATGATGGTTTGCGTAGTAAAATCTGACGCTTTTAGGTCTTCTTGGATCACAGTATTGAGAAGACCGGTAAATTTTTTTATGTCTTCTTCCCTAATCGAGATACCGGCAGCGTATTGATGTCCCCCGTAAGACAATAGTAAAGAATCACATTTTTTCAGACCTTCGTAAATATTGAAATCGTCAACGCTTCTTCCCGAACCTTTTCCAATACCATCCTTCAGACTTATCAAGATGACAGGCCGGCAATACCGTTCTACCAGCCTTGAAGCTACGATACCTATAACTCCCGGGTGCCATTTAGGAGAGGCGAACACAAGGGAAATTGATTTTTCGTGGGCGCCTGTTTTTTTTGTTTCATCAAGGATTTCACTAATAATAGCCCTCTCCATGGTCTGTCTTTTCCGGTTATATGCGTCAAGTTTCCTTGCCTTTTCCCTGGCTTCTTTCAAGTCATCGGCCATCAGGAGCTGTACTGCATCCATGGGTGATCCAACTCGTCCCGCCGCGTTTATCCTGGGTGTAAGGCAAAAAGATACCTTCTCGGAATCAATAGCCTGATTTTCTAACCCGCTTATCTCCTTTAGCGCCCTCAGTCCTATCCTTTTACCATCCGTGATTAGATCAAGTCCGATCTTTGTGAATATCCTGTTCTCGTCAATCAGGGGAGAGATATCACCAATAGTACCCAGAGCGACAAGATCTAAATATTCTTTCAGGTTTGGATGTCTGTTATTTCTCCAGAAACCGTCTTTTCGTAAACTGCTCCTCAAAGCGATAAGAAAATTAAAGACAATACCAACAGCAGCCAGATGCTTGAAAGGAAACTGGCAATCGTTCTGATGCGGGTTAATTACCGCAACGGCAGTTGGGATCTCATCCGGAACCTTATGATGATCTAAGATGATGGTATCTATACCGCTCATTCGGGCATAGGATACCTCTTCAATGTCGGAAATACCGCAATCTACCGTGATAATCAGTTTCACCCCGTTATTTTTCATTTTATCAATGGCGCTCCTGTTAAGGCCGTATCCTTCGTTGATCCTGTCAGGGATATAATAAGCCGCTGTATGAATAATTTCTTTGAGGAATTTTAAAAGGACAACGACGGAGGTGATGCCATCCGCATCATAATCGCCATAGATAACGATTTTTTCTTTGTTGTAGATAGCCTTGATCAGGCGGTGTACACCCGTTTGCATGTCTTTCATGAGAAAGGGGTTGTGCAGGTCGGAAAGGGAAGGGGAAAGATATTTTCTCGCCTCATCGGCATTCGAGATATCGCGATTTGTCAATATCATGGATATAATTGGATTTATACCCAGTTCCCTGATCAGCAATTCCTGAACACCTCTGTCACCTTCGGATAATCTCCATTGCGTTGTAGGTAAACTTTTTGTGTTCATGATTTATCTGCTGTTTTGTAGGGTATGCTTATTCCATTATAACACCTTCTTCACGAAACCAGAGCGGAGACACCTGGTACACACCTTCACCCGTTTTACCGCTCCGGTTTTACTATCCACGCAGCGTAATTTCTGAAGATTGGGATACCAGACCTTTTTTGTTTTGTTGTTGGCATGGCTGACCTTATTGCCAACAAGAGGTTTTTTACCACATACTTTACAGACTCTCGACATGTTCATACACCTCTTTGAAACGATTTGCCGCTTCTTAGAACGTAATGGTAAATTTTGCAAGTATTTTTGTAACTACTTAGGTTATCAGGTTCACGGTTCACAGTTCACAGTTCACAGTTGGCTTACGCTCTTCATATCTCTTGAGATAGTTCATGAATCCATGAGTTTAACCTTGAACCTTGGAACTTTGAACCTAAGTAGTTAGGTTAGTTTTTCAGAGAAAGCGGCTGCCCTGTAGATTCAAGGACACGCATCCAGGTGTTATCCCCGGGATCCACACCCTTGCCTGAGGTAACCACCTTGAGGGGGAGGTGAACATATTCGTCCTTCATCAACCCCACCAACATGCCCGTTTTCCCTGCCATCCCTGCATGAACAGCATACTGGCCAAGGGCGCTACAGTAGATACTATCACTGGCATCGGCAGGAACGCTGCGAATTGTATAACTTGGGTCTATATACTTGAGATTTATTTCCCTGCCGATTTTCCTGAAATGGTCATCTATTTTCATTTTTAAAAATACACCAATGTCAAGAAGTTTAATATTGCCCGAGGCATCAGTTTCCACGGGTTCATTTTTTTCCTGACGGATAAGTTCTTGACCGGCTCCCTCAGCAACAAGGATCACAGCATGATTTCTTTCCTGGAGACGTTTTTCCAGCGCCTTGAGAAGCCCTTTTTCTCCTTCCAGATCGAAAGGCGCCTCCGGGATCAAGACAAAGTTGACGTCACTCTGTGCCAGGGCAGCATCGGCTGCAATATGCCCTGACAACCTGCCCATAATCTTGACCAGACCAATCCCCATCGGGGCGCCCTCCGCCTCCACGTGGGCGCACCGGATGACCTTGACTACCTCGGAGATGGCCGTATCAAATCCGAAAGACTTCTGGATAAGATTCAAATCATTGTCAATAGTTTTCGGAACCCCGATAATGGCAATGTTCAGATTTCTTTTCCCTGTTTCTTCGGTGATGGCCTCGGCTGCCCTCATGGTCCCATCTCCGCCGATGCAGAAAAAGATATCAATATTCATACGTTTCAGGGCATTCACTATCTCATCCACATCCTGTCTTCCCCGTGACGAGGAGAGTATGCTTCCTCCCATGCCGAGTATGTCTTTGACATTCTCTGGTGTAAGTTCACATATATCATGTCCGTATCGAGGAATTAATCCCTGGAATCCATACCTGATACCAATGATATTTTTCACCCCGTACCTGTGGTAGAGCTCCATGACCACGGCCCTTATCACATCGTTGATACCGGGACACAGACCGCCGCAGGTGGCGATAGCCACCTTGGTCTTGGAGGGATCGAAAAATATCCTCTCCCTGGGACCTGCCACCTCAACAGAGAGGGGAAGCCCTTCTGCATTCTTTAACTCGGTGTAATTTTCGAGGTAAATATTGAAGAGGATACGTTTGCCCTCCGGAGTAAAATAGCTGACATTGACCGGTGAAGGGATGGTCGCCTCCCCTAAGTCTTGAATGTTAAAATCATAGTTTTCCCGGTTCATTGATTCCTCCATTAATCAAGGGATCGCTATGCCCTTGCCTTCTTCTGGCTCATTTTCTCTTTAACAAGTTTTACAATCAGATCTGTCTTGCTACCTGGAGGGAAGACCCCATCAACGCCCATTTCCTTGAGAGGGGGGATATCCTCCTGAGGAATAGTTCCTCCTACCATTACCACAATATCCTCGGCACTTTCTTCTTGGAGTGCCTGAAGCACTCTTTGAGTTAGCTTCATATGACCGGCCGCCAGAATACTAAGACCTACTACATCCACATCTTCTTGAACAGCCACTTTAGCTATTGCCTCAGGACTCATGTTCCCACCAAAAATCACCTCCATGCCTGCATTTCTCAGCGCTGTGGTCACTACTTTGGCTCCTCTCCAATGCCCATCAATTCCTGGCTTAGCCATCAACACCCTAACTTTTCTTTCCATCACCTTTACCTCTCCCTTAGTATTGGATAGGTATATCCCAGTGGGGATAAATACTACGCCACACATCCTGAATTTCGCCTAAAGTAGCATAAGCCTTTACTGCTTCCATTACTGCCGGCATTACATTCTCATCCGTTAAGCTGACTTGGTGCAAGTTCTCCAAGCATTCTTTAACCTTCTGATTGTCCCTTTCCCACCTCAACTTCCTTACCCTCTCCGCCAGAATTTCAGTAGATTGAGGATTGGGACGAAAAACAGGGACTTGATAAGGTTCCCCATCCATCTCAAAGCAATTGAGTCCTACTATCTTTGTTTCACCGCTGTCTATTTCCCTTTGTCTCTCCTCCATTGCTTTCCCAGCTTCCCTATGTATGTATCCTGAATGCCAAACTTCAAGTAAACCTCCCTTATCCTCTAATTCTTGAAAATACTCCCAGGCTTTCTTCTCTATCTCGTTAGTTAGCCATTCCACATAATATGATCCTCCCAGAGGGTCAGCAACATTGGCAATGTTAGTTTCATACTGAGCAATTTGCTGTGTTCTTATAGAAAGCAATATACTTTGGTCTGTTGGCAAGCAAAGAGGCTCATCATAGGAAGTAGCGTGAATAGATTGAGCTCCCCCTAAGGCGGCAGCCAATACTTGATAAGCAATACGTACCGAATTATTCAATATTTGCTGATAAATATCAGTGGAGCCGGAAGTCTGGACATGAAAGCGGAAAGCCAGGCTGCGTGGATCTTGAGCCCCGTACCGTTCCTTCATTAGCTTATACCACATCCTCCGTGCTGCCCTGAACTTGGCTATTTCTTCAAAAAAATCGTTGTGTGCCGCGAGATGAAAACTTAGCACCGGGGCGAAATCATCAATATTAAGTCTGTTCCTTTTTAGCTCCTCCTCGATATAACCTACTGCATTACAAAATAACATGCCTAGTTCTTGATAAGCATTACAACCGTTCTCCCTGTAGTTATAAGAAGCGAAGCTTACCGGGTGCCAGTTGGGAACATTCTGAGCACACCATTCAATCATATCCACACTTAACCTTAATAGGTGAGGAGGGGTAACAAAATCGATCATATTGCAACAAAGACTAAACACATAGGGATCATTTTGACTGGTGCCATTTACTTCCTTCAAGCTTACACCTCGCTTCTCAGCCATAGCAAAATACATAGCTGTAAGAGCAGGAGAGCTCCACTGGCTAGTAATCACTGCGGTGCTCACCTTATCTATTGGCAGACCTTCAAATATGGTCTCCATATCCGCCAGAGAACTTATACTGACTCCACTTTGTCCTACCTCGTCCTGAACACGAGGGTCATCGGGGTCAAGACCATTTTCATTTACTGAGTCCATGGAAATGCTGAAGCCTGTTTCCCCATTCTCATATTTATATCTAAACCTTTTGTTGGTCTCCTCAGGAGTGCCAAAACCAGAAAATTGTCTTATAGTCCATAACTTACCCCGATACATATTCTCATATATACCTCTGGTGTAAGGCTCTTTCCCAGGCAATCCCAGATTTCTTGCCTCATCAAAATCTGGCAAGTCCTCAGAAGTGTAGAATACTTTGACAGGAATGCCTGACCCAGTATACGCCTCTCGTGTTTTTAATTGACTCATTTTAACCTCCTTATCATCGGTTTAGGGATGGTGCTTCGCGCCTCTTATCAGTGGTGTCCGGTAAAACGATCAAGTTCACCTACTGTTATCTTATCTGACGAGATGACCCGAATTCCTTCCCGCAGGAGAAGGGCCGTGGTGACACCCATCCCCTTCACAACAGCATCATCATAATGAATGAAACATACTCCACAGGAGGGACTCGTCTCTTTCATTATCGCTGTTTTAACCTTCATCAGCCTTGCCACTTTTATGACCTCTTCCGCACCTATTAAAAAGTGCCGGGTGACATCCCTCTTGTTTGCGTCACGCACCTTTACACGGTCGTCGAGAACATCGCCCCCGTGGCCGCCCATAATCTGTGCCGGAGGACGGGGCGTGGGTAATCCCCCTAATTGCTCGGGACAGAGGGGTAGAAAAATGCCCTCTGAAGATATGGCCAGCATTCTCTCATCCGGACAACCTTTCCCGTCATATCTGCATTTTATTCCGAGAAGACATGCACTGACGATGGTCATGGTTAAAACCCCGCGAGGGGCGGATTATGCAGCGCTGATTCGCAAGTGCGATCACTATCCCTGATGCGAACCTTCCGACCGGTTACTCCAATTCTCCCCTCGGCGTAAAATTGAATGGCCCGGGGATAAATACGGTGTTCTTCCTTTAGTATTCTTGCGGCAAGGCTTTCCTCCGTATCATCATCATAAACAGGCACAACACTTTGAATAATGATGGGTCCTGTGTCAACACCTTCATCTACAAAATGGACTGTACAGCCGGAAAATTTTACGCCATACTCTACAGCCCTTTGCTGGGCATGAACTCCCGGAAAAGCAGGGAGAAGGGCAGGATGAATATTCATAATCTTCATGGGAAAGGCATGCAAAAACGCAGGGGTGATTACTCTCATGAACCCGGACAGAACCACGAGTTCCACCGCATAGTCCTTCAGGACTTCAATCACTTTTCGGTCGAAATCTTCCCTATCTCTAAAATCGCTATGCCTGATGACAACAGAGGGAATCTCGTGTTTTTTTGATCTTTCAAGGGCATAGGCGTCAGGGTTGTTACTGATGACAACTCTGATATTTACATCCAGCAGACCACTCTCCCTATGATCAATGATTGACTGGAGGTTGGAACCACTTCCTGAGACGAGAACACCTATGTTTAATCTTTTTTCCATACTGTTCATTCAAGGCATGTCTTAGGAAAAGGATACCTTAGGCTGATCGCTTTCTCTTTTTTCTATGACAGCGATGGCATAGGCCCGTTCGCCTAAATTCTTGAGACGTTCCACTACTTCTGACGCTTCTTTCTCCGGCACAACAACCATCATGCCTATGCCCATATTAAAAACTCTTAACATTTCCATGTCATCAATATTCCCCCTCTCCTGGATGATCTTGAAGATACAAGGGATATCCCAACTGTCCTTTGCAATCACGGCACGACATAGACCTGGCATAACACGAGGGATGTTATCTATAAATCCACCACCGGTAATATGCACGATGCCTTTGATGGTAAAGTTTTTGATCAGGTTTAATAACGGTTTTACATAGATTTTGGTGGGGCGCAGGAGTTCCAGACCGAGGGGCTGATCAAGACCGTCAATTCTGTCGTCCACACCAAGCTTTCCCTCTTCGAATAGCACCTTTCTGGCGAGGGAAAAGCCGTTACTATGAATGCCGCTGGAAGCGATACCAATGATCCTGTCGCCGACCCGGGTTTCCGAACCTTCAATGAGTTTTTCTGCACCTACAACGCCAACACAGAATCCCACGAGATCATATTCACCATGCTCATAAAATCCCGGCATTTCAGCAGTTTCGCCACCAAGAAGGGCGCATCCCGCCTCCTGACATCCCCTGACAATACCTTCTATAATCTGAACACTTATTTCCGTACAGAATTTTCCCATGGCAATATAGTCGAGGAAAAAGAGGGGCTCTGCCCCCTGAACGATGACATCATTTACCGACATGGCAACGAGGTCTATACCAACAGTGTCATGTTTGTTCATCATCTGGGCAATCTTGAGTTTTGTCCCCACACCGTCCGTGGAGGAAACCAGTATGGGGTTCTTGATCTTTTCTACGTCGAGGTGAAACAACCCTCCAAAACCACCAATAGCGCCCATGACCTCCTTACGATGGGTCTTTTTTAAAATAGGCTTGATACGTTCGAGAAAATGATTAACCCTGTCAATGTCAACACCGGCCTCTCTATATGAGGTTTTTTTTTGCATACTGCTACCTACCTCCTGTCTCCTAAAGTAATTGCGTTTTTATAATGTAATTTATCTTAAAAGTCAATTCATAACTTGCGAAAGCCATAGATATCTGGTAACAATCAAAATTGACAGACGATGAAACAGACCAGAGGTGTGGAATTATGAAGGAAATAAGCATTGGTTTGATTGGCTTCGGCACCATTGGCACTGGAGTCGTAAAG
>MNZP01000165.1 GCA_001873675.1 Syntrophaceae bacterium CG2_30_49_12
TGTTAAACTGTTGTACGGTTCCGGGTTGCGCATCATCGAATGCCTGAGGCTGAGGGTGCATGATATTGACTTTGATATGAAGGCGCTGACAGTCCGCAGCGGCAAAGGGGACAAAGACAGAGTCACGACATTTCCGCCCAGTCTCCAAGCGCCATTGGAGACGCATTTGGGGCATGTCAGAATCGTACACGAAGGAGATCTTGCCAGCGGATACGGTGAAGTCTACCTACCCCACGCTCTTGCCAGGAAATACCCCCATGCCGCAAGGCAGTGGCAATGGCAGTTTGCTGGGCCACAAAGATGTGCAGACGACAACGATCTACACGCACGTTCTACAGCAAGGCGGTGAAGGCGTAATCAGCCCGCTCGAAGATCTGTGATTTATCTTCATCTGCTGTCAACGGCTATCACATGCCGTATAATCTTGACTACATGGCACTATGTCATCCGTTAATTTTTCCCTGTCCTGTGTCTCTATTCTTCAAATTGCCCATGAAGCCCGTGGAAACCGGTCTTTGCCCCCTTGTTCTTCCTTTCCTTGAAAAAGTTATATTCCCCGGGTTGCCAGTGCACGTTTGTACCCAAAGTGTGGAGTAAACCGGTGGTATCCCATCCGGCAAGGATTCCCACCTGAGCATACGTCACCTGGCGTGATGCCTTGCCTATCGCGATGACATCCCGTCCTAAGGTGGCTAAATCACGGGCTAAATTATCAGCCTCCTCATCTAACTTATCATTCGGCACCACCCTGTTTACCAGCCCGATCTGCAACGCTTCCTCGGCACCCACCGTTCGTCCTGTAAGCCAGATGTCAAGCGCCCTCTTCAGGCCATAGGTCATAATCGCCAGGGGGGAGACCTGCCCGCCGAAGGCAAGCCTCTGCTCTCGATGACTGAACATGGCATCCTCGGCGGCAACCGCCATATCGCAGCACTCGGTAATAAAGAACCCTTCTCCGAAGGCTATGCCATGTACCACGGCAATTGTTATCTTGGGGAAGAGAAACAATCTGCGGAAGGTCCTGTCAAACCAAGTGTTGTCAACTTTAAGCCTTGCCTGCTGTCCGGCACGTTTCCCCGGTTCCAGCCCATACACAAACCCTACTCTGGTCAGGTCATGCCCGGCGCAAAAACCTCTCCCGGCTGCCTTTATCAAGACCACCTTTATCTCGTCATCCTCTTCTGCCATCCCCAGCGCGTCCCGGTAGAAGTTGTCACATATCCCCCCATCTCCTGGAAAATCCATCACATTCAACTTTTCCGGGTAGTTCAAAATAATCGTTGCAATGTTGCCATCCTTTTCGTAGATAACTTTGCCCACTTCTTTTCTTTCAACCATTTTAACCTCCTTACATATCCATGGCCTTCCAGACGATCTCGGCGATGTCGAGAGACGTCATGGTTTCTTCCCTCTTGCGGTCCTTGATCCCATCGGTCAGCATGGTAAGACAGAATGGGCACCCTACGGCAATTGTGTCTGCTTTTGTCGCAATGGCCTGATCGGTTCTCATATCGTTGATCCTTTCCCCCACATCCTCTTCCATCCACATCCTTGCGCCGCCGGCGCCACAGCAGAAGCTCCTCGCATGGTTTCGCTCCATCTCCGTCAGTTTCATGCCGGGAATGGCCTGGAGAATCTTTCTCGGCTGATCATAGATGTCGTTGTACCTGCCGAGGAAACAGGAATCATGATAGGTGAATAATCCTTCCAGAGGTTTTTTCAGCTTGATCTTGTCCTGATCAATCAAATCGGCAATGAACTCGGTATGATGGTACACTTCATATTTGCCGCCGAATTGGGGATAATCCTTCTTGATGATATTGTATCCGTGGGGGCAGGTGGTGATGATCTTCTTGACGCCATAACCATTCATCGTCTCAATATTTGCCTGGGCGATGATCTGGTATAGATACTCATTGCCTCCTCTCATGGCCGAATCGCCGCAGCACCCCTCCTCGCTCCCGAGGATACCGAAGCTGACGCCAGCCGTCTTAAGGATATTAGCAAAGGCCACTGATACCTTCTTTCCCCGGTCATCAAAGGATCCGGCACACCCCACATAGAAAAGGTATTCCACGTTGGGGTCTTCCGTTAGAGTCTTGATGCCCAGGTCTTTGGCCCAATCGGCCCGCGTGTGGGCGCCTATACCCCAGGGATTGGAGTTATTTTCCATATTACGGAATGCCGTCTGAAGCGCTGAGGGGAATTTACTCTCCATTAAAACCAGGTAGCGCCGCATATCGTCAATCTTATTTACATGCTCAATAGCTACCGGGCATATTTCCATACAGGCCATGCAATTGGTGCAGTCCCAGATCTCCTCCTCGGTAACCACCTCACCGATCATGGCCTGCCCTTCTGTCTCTTCCTGCTTTTCCCCTGCCTTTTCCGCAAGCAGATGGTTTGCCGAGGCAAAGAGGTGTTTCTTGAGGTTTTGAATTACCTCTTCCGGTTTCAAACGCTTTCCGCTGTTACTGGCGGGACAGTTGTCGGTACAACGTCCGCACTCCGTGCAGGCATACAGATCGAGGAGATGTTTCCAGGAGAATTCTGTAATTTTTGAGATGCCAAAACTTTCCGCCTCTTCCATATCTGTGATCTGCTGGAGGGAACCTTTGGGAGATGTGGAATGAAAAAAGAGATTGAAGTGGGAGGCAAGGATATGGAGATGCTTTGAGTAGAGGATGTAAATTCCGAAACCTAAGATTACTGTCATGTGTGCCCACCAGAAAAACTGGGAAAGAACGAAAGCCTTATCCTGGAGACCCATTTTCAGGAAAAGATTTGCCAGGGCCATGCCCACAAAGGCCCATGCGGTGAAAGGTGTTTCTTCTGACAGGAGGCGAAAACCCTCCATAAGGAAGTTCAGAACCATGAGGGAAAAGACCACAATGAGGATGATTCCCGCTTCCATGGAAAGTTTCAAGCGGGGAGGTCTGATGACATAACGTCTGATTGCCGCCCAGACAATCGAGGTAATGACAATCGTCCCGGCAATATCTAAGAGCAAAAAGAAGAGATTATTAAAGGTTCTTCCGAAAAGGGCGGGGGATAGTTTCTCGTAAAATCCTTCAGCAATATGAAAGCCGTAGCTGATAACAAAAAGAGAAAAGCCATAAAATAAGAGCATGTGTCCTATACCGGCAAAGTCTCCTTTCGCCACGTGTTTCAGAACACAGCGCTGGGGGAGTACCTGACCGAGGGCGAATTTCAACCGCTTGCCGACCTGGTCGGATCTGTCTTCCGCTTTTCCTAATTTAAGGAGGGCGATAAGGAATTTCGCTCTCCTACTAAAAGCAACAACGGTGATACCTATCAATAATAGAAGAAAGATCTTACCTGCAATCGTTAACATGAGGGCCTCCTTTGCATAGAAAAACCGGGGGCGGCCAACGCCACTCCCGGTTTCCGTTCCTTATTCCGCGAGCAATTTCTTGCACGCTTCTGTCAGCTCCGGAATGATCTTGAAGAGATCATCCACCACACCGTAATCGGCCTTTGCGAAGATCGGAGCCTCCGGATCCTTGTTAACGGCTACAATATATTTGGAAGAACTCATACCGGCCAGATGCTGAATGGCGCCGGAGATTCCACAGGCAATGTAAAGGTTGGGAGAAACAACCTTTCCCGTTTGTCCAACCTGGTCTGACAGGGGTCTCCATCCCGCATCCACTGCTGCCCTTGATGCTCCCACGGTCGCACCGATGACATCCGCCAGCCCTTCGATGATCTGGTACCCCTCGGGTCCCTTCATCCCACGGCCGCCGGAAACGATAAAGTTAGCCTCCGTCAGGTCAACCTTCCCGCTCGTATCCTTCTGAACCTCGAGGACCTTTGTCTTCAACTGAGAAGGATCAAGGGCAGGATCGAACTTTACCACCGTGCCTGCCTTGGGATTTTCTACGATGGGAAACACGTTCGGCCTCAAAGAAGCCATCTGGGGGGTTGACGAGAAGACTATCTCACCGTAGCACTTACCGGCATACATGGGTCTTGTTGCCAGAAGCTTGCTGTCCGCAATCTTCACATCTGTGCAATCTGCAGCCATGCCGGTTGCCAGTTTACCCACCAGGCGACCCGAGAGGTCCTTACCCTGGATGGAAGCGCCGAGTAACAGGATGGAAGGATCATTTTCCTTCACCACCTTGGCAGCGGCCATGGCATGGGCATCAGTAGTGTAGGGTTCCAGAGCGGCATTGTCCGCCACATAAACTTTATCAACACCATATTTTGAGAGCTCACCGGCAATTCCCTCAATTCCGGAACCGAGCAGGATGGCGCAAACCTCTTCCCCTAACTGGTCGGCAAGCTTCCTTGCCGTGCTGGCAAGCTCAAAACTGATCTTGCGAAGAACACCATCTCTCTGTTCAGTTACTATCCATACACCTTTTGCCATTTCTATTTTCCTCCGTAATAGTTATAAATTTGGAAACCTTAAAATCCCCCCTGCCCCCCTTTTCCAAAGGGGGGTGAGGGGGGATTTTCATTGTCCTTTGTGTCACCATGCGACATGAATGTTTCAACCTTAGATGACCTTTGCCTCTTCCCTTAACAGCCTGGCCAGCTCCGCCGCCTTTGTTGCCGGATCATCACCGCCGACAATCTTTCCTGCTGCCCTGGCCGGAGGCGGTATGAACCTGGCGACTTTTGCCTTTACAGCCACGGTTACACCCAGCGCCGCGGCATCCTTGGTATCAACAGGTTTTTTTTTGGCCTTCATGATCCCGGGCAGGGATGCATAACGGGGTTCATTCAATCCTTTCTGGGCGGTAACCACGCAGGGCAGGGTACCTTCAATCAAAAGCTGGGCGCCCTCAATCGGCCTGATGGCCTTTATCGTCTTGCCGTCCACATCCAGATCGGCTTTTGTAACAACTGTCAACTGCGGGATACCGAGAAGTTCAGCGAGGATGGGACCAACCTGACCGGAGTCGTCGTCAATGGCACGCTGTCCACAGAAGATGATGTCGTGCGGGATACCGGCAATGGCAGCGGCGAGGGCCGCTGCTGTGGTATAGGCATCGGCGCCGTCTAAAGCCGGATCACAGATGTGAATCCCCTTGTCGCTACCCATGGCAAGGGCGGTCCTGGTAGTCTCCATGACCCTTGCCGGACCTAAAGAAACAACGGTAACCTCTCCCCCAAACTTTTCCTTCAATCTGAGGGCCTCTTCCACGCCATACTCATCATAGGGGTTCATGACCCACTTGATGCCGGACTCGTCAATTCCCGATCCATCGGGCTTTACCTTGATCTGTGCTTCCGTATCCGGAACCTGTTTTACACATGCAACAATATTCACTTTTTCCTCCTTCCCTGGATGTATGCACAAGGGTCATTGCTTTGAGCCCCGCCATACATCGGCAATGGTTTTTTATTAGTACCCGAACCCTTTCTCAACTCTTTATTCAGGGTAAACTCCAAGGCAAGAGCAGCTCGGAGATACGTCTCAGGCGATAACTACAGTCCACATCTTAGCACGTTTCCCCCTATCTCAATATTTATTTGATGTCAAGAAATTTTTTAAACCTGCTGTAAGGTTGATGCAAATAATCAAGGCTTCCCCCTGGCAAGTGTGTTCTTTTTGACACACCAGGGGGAGGGGTGCACCCCGGCATCAATATTATCCGGGCGGGATGAAAATTTAACAGACATCTGTATTTATTGTAAGATTTACAGGTCGGAGGACCGCGAAAAACGCGGGTGCCTGTATTGGTACGATTATTGCTAATAAACCTGTTTGTGTTTGAGTAACCAGATAGGTATTTAAAGTGTATATGAGGCGGCAAGGTCGTTTAAGATGAACGGTAAACATCGGTTGCAAAAGGAGGTGATGGGCGGAAAAAAAAGTTAAAAGTTAAAAGTTAAAAGTTAAAAGTTAAAAAATTTAAGAATCAGGAGGAGTAAAATGAATAGGTTTTGGAAGGTTTTACTATCGGTGGGGCTGATAATGGCCTTTAGTGTACCCGCACTTGCGGTAGATGTCAAGTTCAGCGGGTCATACTATGCCCGGGGCTGGTATATCAGCAATCATGAATTAAATGAGGATGAGGATTCACGTGCCTTCATGAATCAGCGGTTGAGGGTAGGGACGGTCTTCCAGGTTGCGGAGGGTCTTGCCCTGACCACCCGCTTTGATGCTCTCGAGAAGAAATGGGGAGATCAGACGTGGAAAGGCGAATTTGAGGATGACAGGGATCGTCTCGTTGGAGGTTCCGGAAAAGAGCAGGAGAACATTGAATTTGAACGGGCTTATGTGAGTTTCACGACAGCGGTCGGTCTGTTTGATGTCGGTTATCAGCAGGGCAGCTCTCTCTTTGGTACCGATTTCTTAGACAGTGATGAGAGCGTCGGGCGCGTC
>MNZP01000139.1 GCA_001873675.1 Syntrophaceae bacterium CG2_30_49_12
ATAAGGCACGAAGATAAAACCGCTCAGCCAATGATAGAAACAAAATTGCTGCGATGGCGTCCCTTCCTGGCGGTCAATATTTACAATTTCATCTTTGGAGCAGTGGCCTTTGGCTTGCTTTCATTTATTCCTTATTATGCTACTGTTGCTTATGGAATGACAGCCGGGCAGAATGGTCTCCTGCTAACTCCCCGCTCGGTGGCAATGATGGTAGTAACCGCCGTAACCAGCGTATTTATAATCCGCTTTCGGTACCGGATACCTATGATCATTGGTCTAGTTCTTATATCATTGAGTCTCTTTTTGTTGAGCCGCGGCTACCACGATGTAGCCGTCCTCGGGCTAGGTTTCCATAATTTGTTGCTATTAGCATTGCTAGTGATGCTTTCTGGGATAGGCATGGGGATAGCTAACCCCGCCGCCAATAATGCCGCTCTTGACCTTATCCCGGAGAAGGTCGCCGCAGTAGCCGGAATTCGTGGCATGGCCCGGGTTATTGGTGGCGTGGTAGGCACAGCAACAGTGACACTGGTTCTCAGTTACTTTTCTGATCAGGCACTGGGCATGCAGGATATCTACACTGGATTTGCATTCTTGCTGTTACTTTTAATCCCGATCGTTTTCCTGATTCCCGATTCAGCACGCCAGCGACGGAAACACCTTGGTTCTATGCCCGAATAGAAATCTCAGGAGCCCTTCGAACCTTAAAATGTATTTAAGCTACAATTGGCTATACTGGCAAAACGCTTTATATCATGGATTGCCCGCACCCGCTGCAGGAGAGGTGGGTGCGAGTAGTTCAGAAAAACGTAGAATGCGTGTGGCGTCAGGTTTGATAGGTTTGTGGCAGAAAGTTTCTTTAACGCATTGATTAGACTAACTGGCTCATCTATGGTCTCGGCCGCAAAGCAATCAGCTTCGTACTCATTCCTTCGGGAAATCATTTGCATTAATACCGAGAACACTAATTCTATCGGAGTGTATAGCAAACCAAGGAACAGCAGGCCGGCATAGGTAGATAGCTGTGTCATGTAAAAGGCTTGGTACAAACCTGGGCTACCTAGCAATAGCGACAGTAAAAAGAATATTAGTCCCGTATGCAAAATACCGATTATGACTCCCTGCAGAACATGTTTTTTCTTGTAGTGCCCGATTTCATGCGCGAGCACGGCCACCATTTCCGCAACGTTGTGTTTCCCTATCAACGTGTCAAACAGAGCAATGCGCTTGTTACGACCAAACCCAGTGAAGAAGGCGTTTGATTTGCTGGATCGCTTGGAACCATCTATCACAAAAACATTTTTGATAGGGAAATTGACCGAATGAGCATATCTGAGAATGGCCTCTTTCAACTCTCCCGACGCCAGCGGCGTGAACTTATTAAACAGTGGCATAATCCATGTTGGAGCTACATACTGCATGACTAACGAGAATATAGCGACTGCGGCCCAGCAATAAAGCCAGGCATAATGACCAGCATACTCAAATAATGCCAGGATAGCTGCCAGAAGCGGTATGCCCAACAGCAGAGCCATGCCAAGTCCTTTCACTCTATCCAGGAAGAACATGCGTGGGGTCGTCCTGTTAAAGCCAAAGCGCTCTTCAATAACGAAAGTGCCATAAATGCTAAACGGTAACATAAGGAGACCATAAGCTAAGAAGAGAATGCCGATGTAGAGCAGCCCACTGACAACGGGCACAAAGCTCCAGGCTCTGATAACTTGGTCGAAATAATTAAAGCCTCCGGCAAACCAGAAAGCCAGTAGAATAAACAATGTGAAGGCACTGCTTACCAAACCAAAACGTGTGGTTGCACGAATGTATTCTTGAGATTTGCGGTAGTCTTCAGCCTTATAGATCCCTTCCAGTGTAGGAGGCAATTCGAGCTTCAGGGCCTTCAGATTAAGCAGGTTAGCAACCAGCTCGAGGACAAACTTCAACAGAAGGGCAACAAGTACTATTATGGAAAATACGTTCATGATTGTGTGTCAATTACGCGCTATCACTGGTCACTCTCTAGCATAAGCATTCTGTCTGGGATAAGCAAGTATTATGCCGTCAGATTACACATTATGACGGATTGTGCACTAAGCGCGCGGCAGGCTCAGTCCCTCATGATGAAAAAGCGTAGTATCATTGTGTAGGGTGGCTTTAAAGAGCCCATCACCCTTTTCATTACAGTCTATTTATCCTGAATCAAGTTCAGGACATGTTTCAAGCACCCCCAAAGCTTAGCGGACAACCTAAGTCTTGTCTAACCTTTATTTCTCCCGAATAGCAATCCATCGAATACCCAATCATGTCGGCAGCTATCAAGGCGGAACCGTCTCCTGTCCTATTTTACCATCTTGAATCGATTGGTTGAAGGTCTCCTGCTGAACAAACCGCTAGTCTGTGCAAGCTAGGGCAGGATGCAAGAGTGAGACATATGCCGATACACGTTCTATCTATGTCGCTGGTAATTTGCAGCATCTTGGTAGCTCATTTATAATAATGGGCGAGTGAGATGACAAATGTAGCAGGACATGATCTGAAAGAACTTCTTGGACTTCTCAGAGACAGAAGTGCCTATTGTGACGATTAATATGAATTGATGAAACCGAATAGATCCGGCGAGGCTGGACTACAAATGAGAATGGATAGAGGAGAGGTTTTGCTAAACATATGAATTATCGCAGTGACATAAGAAATATAGCTATTATCGCCCACGTTGACCATGGTAAGACTACTCTGGTAGACGCCATGCTTAAGCAAAGCAGGGTCTTTCGGGATAACCAGAAAGTGGGCGAGTTAATAATGGACCAGGGCGACCTGGAGCGAGAAAAAGGCATTACTATCATGGCTAAAAATACAGCCGTAGTTTACCGGGGAGTCAAAATCAATATCATCGATACTCCAGGCCATGCCGATTTCAGCGGAGAGGTGGAGCGGGTCATAAGTATGGCGGATGGTTGCCTGCTTCTAGTGGACTCTATAGAAGGTCCCATGCCCCAGACTAAGTTTGTGCTTCGCAAAGCTCTGGAAAAGAGTCTAAGACCCATTGTGGTTATTAACAAAATAGACAGACAAAATTCGCGGATAGCAGAGGTGCTTAAGCTCACCGAGGACCTATTCCTGGAATTAGCTACCAGCGCCGACCAGCTTGATTTCCCGGTAGTATATACCAGTGCCACGGAAGGTACAGCCGTAAGCGAACCAGGTATGAAAGGCAAAGACATCACTCCTCTCTTCGAACGCATCTTAGAAAAAGTACCACCACCGCAAATTGAAAGCGGGCCATTTCAAATGCTGGTTTCTAACCTAGACTATGAAAGCCACAAAGGTAAAATAGCTATTGGTAGAATCTGGAGAGGCAAAGTTGCCCCCCACGACCAAGTAGTTAATATGAGTGCTGATGGGAGCATAACTCTTTATGCGATTGGTGAAGTACTCACGTATCTCGGTCTCAAGCGCTTGGAGGTAGCAGAAGCCGAGGCGGGTGACATAGTAGCTGTGACCGGACTCGAAAAAGTCAGCATTGGAGATACCATTGCCAGCCCGGAGCGGCCTGAAGCTCTACCACGCATAGAAGTTGGCGAACCAACGGTAGAGATGGCCTTCGGAGTAAACACCTCACCGTTCGCCGGTCGCGAGGCGTACTTTAGCACCACGC
This sequence comes from Syntrophaceae bacterium CG2_30_49_12, assembly GCA_001873675.1. Classification (GTDB taxonomy): domain Bacteria; phylum Desulfobacterota; class Syntrophia; order Syntrophales; family CG2-30-49-12; genus CG2-30-49-12. The sequence continues at coordinate 3,653 of MNZP01000139.1, forward strand.
GCCAGTTACGGGCACGACTCTACAAGGAACTGGAGACCAATCTCAGTCTCAGGGTACAAGATACAGATAGCCCGGACACCTTCCTGGTAAAAGGGAGAGGAGAACTGCATCTGGCTATTCTGATTGAGACCATGCGCCGGGAGAGCTACGAATTTGAGGTCTCTAAGCCAGAAGCCATTACCAAGGTAGTTGACGGCAAGCTTATGGAACCCGTGGAGACTCTTACCATTGATACCAGAGATGAATATATTGGAGCTTTGACCGAGATGCTGGGCAAGCGGCAAGCTCAGCTTACTGATATGCGCAACGATGGTCATGATAATGTACATTTAGAATTCCATATACCTACAAAAGGACTCATTGGTTTCCGTGGTGCTTTTCTTACTGCCACCCGTGGTGAAGGCATCATGAATACCGCTTTTCTTGGCTATGAGACGTGGCATGGAGATATAGCTTCGACTCGTAATGGAGCACTGGTAGCATCGGAACAAGGTATAGCTGTTGCCTATGGTCTAAATAATGCCCAGGGGCGGGGCCTCACATTCATTGAACCCAGTACACCAGTCTATGAAGGTATGATGGTGGGGCTGAATTCACGGTCACAGGACATAGCCATCAACGTATGCAAAGAAAAGAAGAAGACTAATGTACGCTCGTCAACATCCGACATTGCCGTAAAGCTCACTCCTCCCGTGAAGCTGAGCTTGGAGCAAGCCATTGATTTTATCAATAAGGATGAACTGGTTGAGGTAACTCCTGAGAATATCAGATTGAGGAAGAAGTTACTCACCCAGGCACAACGGTTGAGGGACATCTCCTCTGCCCGGCGCAGCATAAAAGCATAGACTATTGATCTCGTTCAGATAGATGGGTGACACTTTATATGCTTGTGAAATTGGGTAATAATCCCCATGTCATTGCGAGCCGAAGGCGTGGCAATCTCATCTCAGAATGGCATCGTGAGAGCAGTGGATAGTCTCATCCCCATAGAGATTGCTTCGTCGCATACGCTCCTCGCAATGACAAAGGGAGGTCAAGTGTCACTAATCACATGAACGAGTACATCTATTGCCAGTTTGTGCTAATATCCAATGAAAGAAGAATGGCAGATATTATCGAGGGTAGAAATCCTGTAATTGAGGCACTGAAGACTGGCCGTCCCATAAACAAAGTATTGCTCGCCCGCAATATTGGGCTTCATTCGGCAGTTGCCGAAATATTGCACCTTTCCAAATCTAGAAGGATCCCCGTTGAATACGTGGAAAGACGGTATATTGACAAGTTAAGCGCAACTTCCTCTCACCAAGGGGTTATTGCTTACGCCTCAATCAAGGAATATGTTGCCTTGGAAGATTTACTCACCATCTCTAGCGAAAAAAACGAATCGCCCTTTTATTGTATCCTGGATGGTATTGAAGACCCGCAGAATCTAGGAGCAATTATAAGAACTGCCGAAGCGAGCGGTACTCATGGTGTGATTATCCGCTCAAGAAGAGCTGTGGGACTTACCGCGACGGTGGCTAAGGTATCGGCTGGCGCTGTGGAGTATGTGCCGGTGGCACGGGTATCCAACATCTCCCAGGCCATGGTGGCATTGAAAAGAAGCGGTGTCTGGGTTGTTGGCATAGACCAGACTGGCGAAATCCTATACACCCAGGTGGATTTCAAATTGTCGACAGCGATTGTAATAGGTAGCGAGGGCAAGGGACTGTCAGATTTAGTCAAGAAAAGGTGCGATTCTCTGGCGTCTATCCCGATGCTAGGGAGAATTACCTCACTTAATGCCTCTGTCGCAGCAGCGTTAGTGATGTACGAAGCTTTCAAACAAAGAAGCTGCTAGTTTTCCATTCCTCTGTTCACGGCTATTAGCATTGGCAGACAACAATAAGCCAGATTATGCAATCTCGATCCTCGCCATGGTTTCAATCCACGCCCTCGCACGGAGGGCGACCAACCGGTTCACCCCCACATGCGTGGGGAATACTGTGGATACCACAAGACTTGGCAACATCCCTAACGGTTCACCCCCACATGCGTGGGGAATACGGCTGCCTGGGATTTGGCTTGGCGCCATAGTGCGGTTCACCCCCACATGCGTGGGGAATACGAATGACCCGCCCGATTATCGGGACGTTAGTGTCGGTTCACCCCCACATGCGTGGGGAATACGAAATACAGCAAGGAGGGTATATGTCAATTATCGGTTCACCCCCACATGCGTGGGGAATACTTAATTCAAGCACATTAAACTACGGGGGGAATCGGTTCACCCCCACATGCGTGGGGAATACGAGATGTTCCCTCTCCTGGCAAGCCCTCATCCCGGTTCACCCCCACATGCGTGGGGAATACTTACTAAGGAGTCAATCCTATCTCTACACATTCCGGTTCACCCCCACATGCGTGGGGAATACGACACGGCTTACCTCTTCGCTTTATAATTAACCTAGAGGTTCACCCCCACA
>MNZP01000214.1 GCA_001873675.1 Syntrophaceae bacterium CG2_30_49_12
CTTTGTGCCATCCGTACAGGAGTCCCTTGAGACCCCCGATAATCTCGATCCTCGCTGTTCCAACAAGGAGAGACACAAACGCCACAGCAAGCAAAACCGTAGCCAGCAAAAGGTTAATCTTAATTATTCGGGATAGAAAAGCAGGTAGATTCAGAAAATTCTTCATGGCACACCTCCCGCGAGGAATCTCGGATGGACAGGTCTTCCGGCTCAGGGCTATCTACTTACCCGCCTTCCCACCATGGCATTACCCATGACAGTGGCTCATCGGGTTTTCGCTCCCTTCACGGCTGCGGGGCAGCGGGGGCCTTACACCCCTCTTCCTCACGTCCATTCGGGTATGATTTAACTGTGTAACGATAAGGCAAGAATCGTTGGATGTCAAGGAGAAAAAACAGGAGAAAAAAACAGCAAAATACGGAAAATCATCATGATACTTTTACTTTTTGCCTTGCCTATAGCAGTTTAATTTGCTATCAATTTTACAACCGAGGCAAGTTACCGTTTCATCTAACCCATCATTTCTTCATGTAATCTCATTAAATAATGAGGGTGCCAAGGATGAGTACAGATTTAACCTTCATTACCAACGAGGAAAACCAGAATCTTTTGGAAAGATTCAATGTTCTCATTAAAGACACCCGTTTTTTCGATGTCCTTGTCGGGTATTTCTATTCAAGCGGATTTTACCGTCTCTACCAGTCTTTGGAAAATACAGAAAAGATCAGAGTTCTTATTGGCATCAGCACGAACAAACAAGTCCTTGATTTAATCAAGCAGTCTCGCGTTCCTGTTCAGACATCCTTTCAGTTTTCCTACGCGGAGGTGAAGGAACAATTCTCCGACACGATTGCCAGCGAAATGGCCGTTTCTGAAGATGATGCCAACATCGAACAAGGGGTCTATAAATTTATAGATTGGCTTAAAAGCGGTAAGTTGGAACTCAAAGCCTACCCTTCGGAAAACATCCACGCCAAACTGTACATTATGACATTTGCTGAAGGCGACCGCGATGCCGGCAGGGTAATCACCGGTTCCAGCAATTTTACCTCTGCCGGTCTTGTCGAGAATCTTGAGTTCAATGTGGAACTTAAAAACAGATCAGACTATGAATTTGCCCATGCGAAGTTCAATGAACTCTGGGAGAACGCCGTTGATGTCGGCGAGAAATATCTCGAGACAATCAGGACAAAAACATGGCTGAACGACACCATCACCCCCTATGAGCTTTATCTCAAGTTCCTTTATGAATATTTCAGGGATAAGATCAGCATAGACCAGGAGGAGATTTACCAGAGATACCTGCCGGAAAACTTTCTCGATCTGGAGTATCAGTCGGAGGCCGTTAAGGATGCCAAGAGTAAACTCGAAGAATATGGCGGTGTCTTCATCTCCGACGTGGTCGGACTCGGAAAGACTTATGTCTCTGCCATGCTGGCCCAACAACTTGACGGCAGGAGTCTTGTCATCGCACCCCCCGTGCTTTTGGAAAGAGAGAATCCCGGTTCCTGGCCAAACGTATTTTCTGATTTCAGGGTGCATGCGGATTTCGAATCACTCGGGAAGCTTGACAAATTGATTGAGAGGGGAACCGATAAATACAAAAACATCTTCATTGATGAGGCGCATCGCTTTCGGACGGAGACAAATATCACGTACGAGCAGCTTGCGCAGATCTGCCGGGGTAAGAGAGTCGTTCTGGTAACGGCAACGCCCCTAAACAATGCACCCAGAGATATCCTCGCCCAGATCAAGCTCTTTCAGAAGGCGAGAAAGAGCACCATTCCGAACCTGCCCGATCTCGAACAGTTTTTCCTGTCCCTGGAAAAGAAACTGAAAAAACTTGATCGCCAAAGAAACTACGATGAGTACATCCACATCGTCAGAGACAACGCCCGTCAGGTGCGGGAAAAAGTTTTGAAATATCTGATGGTGCGCAGGACCCGCTCTGAAATAGTGACGTATTTCGGCCACGACTTGCAGAGCCAGAATCTCAGGTTTCCCGAAGTTGCCGATCCGGCGCCTGTGTTTTATGAACTCAATAAGCACGAGGATGATGTCTTCGACGCCACCGTTGAGCTGATCGCTAAAAAATTTAAATATGCCCGTTATGCACCCATGCTCTACTACAAAGGAGAGATCAGCCAGCCGGAGGAACTGGCGCAGATAAACATGCGGAAATTCATGAAGATCCTGCTCGTGAAACGCCTGGAGAGCAGTATATTTGCTTTCCGGAATACACTGAACCGGTTTATCCGATCCTATGAGCACTTCCTGCGGGAGTTTGAAAAGGGCAACGTTTATGTGAGCAAGAAATACATCAACAAGATTTTCGAATTTCTGGAGGATGACAATGATGAAGCAATTCAGCGCCTGATTGATGAGGACAAGGCGGAAAAGTATGGCGCCGGGGACTTCAGGAATAAATTCAGGAAAGACCTGGAGCATGATTTGAACCTTCTCAGGCACATGGGAAATCTCTGGTCAACGATCCGCCGCGACCCCAAACTGATTAAGTTTGCCGATATTTTGAGATCCTTGACGATTCTGCGTGAGAATAAACTCATCATTTTTACCGAATCCAAAGAAACGGCGGAATATCTTGCCGATAATCTGAGTAAACAACTCGGTAATGCCGTCCTTTCCTTTTCCGGAGCTTCGGGGGTTTCAATCCGGGAGAAGGTCATTGACAATTTCGATGCCCGGGCGCGTATCCCGCAAGACGAATATCGTATCCTGATCACGACGGAAGTGCTCTCAGAAGGAGTGAACCTTCACCGTTCGAATGTGGTCATCAACTATGACATTCCCTGGAATCCCACCAGACTGATTCAACGGGTGGGGCGCATCAACAGAGTGGACACGAAATTTGACACGATCCATACCTTTAATTTTTTCCCGACAAGACAATCAAATGATCAGATTAAACTGAGGGAAGCGGCGGAGTCCAAGATTCAGGCTTTTATTGAGATGCTGGGTACAGATGCCCGTCTTCTGACAGAGGGGGAAGAAATAAAGTCCCATGACCTGTTTGCCCGGTTGATGTCTAAAAAAACCATTACCGGTGAGGATGAATCTGAGGAAAGTGAACTCAAGTACCTGCAAATTATCCGTAGCATTCGGGACAATGACCCGGATACCTTTGATAAAGTCAAGCGCTTACCCAGGAAAGCCCGCACGGCGAGGGGATATCCGGCGTCCGACCCCTCGCTCCTCACCTATTTCCGTAAGGGAAAACTGCAAAAGTTTTATCTCGCCGATGCACATGGGACGCAGGAACTGGATTTCTTCTCCGCAGCGAAGACCTTCGAGGTCGAAAGAGATGCAATCCGGGGAAGCATAGGCAAAGACTTTTACGAACTCCTGGAAAAAAACAAACGGGTTTTTGAAGCAGCAACATCGGAAGAATTTGAAGCGTCAGCGGTGAAAAGCGGGCGGGACAGCGCGACGGCGCTCCTGCATATTCTTAAATCTACTGAAATCAGAAAGTATAAGGGTTTTACCGATGATGACGAATTGTATATCGGAAAAGTAATCACGCTTCTCGAAGAGGGAGGTCTTCCGAAGCAAACGACCAGGACATTACTAAAGGCTTTGCACAAGGAGCTGAAAGAGGGTGTCAATCCCCTGAGAATCCTCGCGGTTCTGCGGACGACTGTTGCCTCTGAGTTCTTCCGGGAGACCGTGGCGGAATCGGCCGCCCAAACCTCCGGCCCCCGGGAGATTATTCTGTCGGAATATCTTGAAACTTTACCCTCTCCCCTTGACGGGAGAGGGGCAGGGTGAGGGTGAAAATATTGGATAAGCCCGCCGCCGTCAAACTCATCCGTGACACCTTTCAGAGTCCCTTTGACCGGAGCTGCTTTACGTTCTTCGTAAAAAATCTCCTCAATCGCATGGATGATTCATCCTCCTTCACCTATCGGGGCAACTATATCCCCGATGCCTACAAACCCTATGTCCACACCTTTGAGCGCATCGGTAAATACACCGATACTGAAGGCAATAAGATCGATATTCTTACCGTCCATCTTAAAAGAGAAACGTCCCTGATTCAGGCCCGCACGCGGCAGCGGAATTTCATTTCCTGGTATCTGAACGGCAGTCGCGGTGGTGTTCTTAAAGAGGCGGCACTTGTTGCCTTTTATACAGACCATCCGGAAGACTGGCGTTTTTCCCTGATAAAGATGGAATACAGACTTGACAAGACCAAAACCGGCAATGTAACGGCCAGGCCGGAACTCACCCCGGCGCGCCGCTTTTCCTTTCTCGTCGGGCAGAACGAAACCAGCCATACCGCCCAGACCAGCTTTCTGAAATTCCTGGAGGATGATGACCGCCAACCCACCTTGAATCAACTCGAAGAAGCCTTCAGTATAGAAAAGGTCACAAAAGAATTCTTCGAAAAATACCATATCCTTTTCAACGATCTGCAGGACGCCCTCGACGATATCGTGATGCGCAATGAAGCAGTGAGGAAAGACTTTACCGACAAAGGCGTAGATACGGTCAATTTTGCCAAGAAGACCCTGGGGCAGATCGTTTTTCTGTACTTCCTGCAAAAGAAAGGATGGTTCGGTGTCGCCAGAGACAAGGACTGGGGGACAGGGCCGAAAAACTTCCTCCGTCGTCTCTTTGAGGAGAAAAATTACGCCAATTTCTTCAACGACATCCTTGAGCCGCTTTTCTACGAAGCCCTCGCCAGGGAGAGGGATCAGAACTATTACAGCCGCTTCAATTGCAAGATTCCTTTCTTGAACGGCGGGCTTTTCGATCCCATTAATGAGTATGACTGGGTCCATGCGGATATCCTTTTGCCCCATGAGTTGTTCTCAAATAATCACAGGACGAAGGAAGGCGACACCGGCACGGGAATCCTCGATGTCTTTGACCGCTACAACTTTACTGTCAAGGAAGATGAACCCCTGGAAAGGGAAGTGGCCGTTGATCCGGAGATGCTGGGCAAGGTCTTTGAAAATCTCCTGGAGGTAAAGGATCGCAAGTCAAAGGGGACCTATTACACACCCCGCGAAATCGTCCATTACATGTGCCGGGAGAGCCTGATCAACTATCTGGATGCGGAACTGGTCGGGGCAGAGGGCGATATGTTCTTTGACAGGGAAGATATCGAATTCCTGATCCGTTTCGGCGAAATGACCCGCGAGAACGATGCACGGGTGCAGAGCGAAGGGAGAGAAACAAGAGACTATCCCTACCATGTGCCTGCGCCCATACGGGCGAGAGCCGACCTCATCGATGAGAAGCTGGCAAACATCCGGGTATGCGACCCCGCCGTGGGGTCCGGCGCCTTCCTTGTCGGCATGATGATGGAGATTGTAAAGGCGCGGCAGACTCTTTCCACGTATATCGAGGCGCAGGGGCAGCGTAGCCCCTATGCCTTCAAGCGACAGGCCATTCAAAATTCCCTCTATGGAGTGGACATTGATCCCGGGGCAGTGGAAATCGCCAAACTCCGCCTGTGGCTTTCTCTCATTGTTGACGAAGAGGACATCCGGGAGATCAGGCCCCTGCCGAACCTCGATTACAAGATCATGCAGGGAAACAGCCTCCTCGAGGAGTTCGAAGGCATCAAGCTCTTTGACGAAAAGCTCATCACGGACAGGCCGGCCGATGAAACCGCCCTGCTCAAACAGGAAGCCAAGAGGAAACAAACGGCTCTGCAGCGGGAGTATTTCCGCCTGCGGGATGCTGGTCTTCTTACATCCTTGAAAAAACAGGAACTGGAACTTGATCTTCAGAAAGTGGTTGTTTTCCTGAAGAAACTCTCAAAACGCGAAGGGAAACTTCAGGAAATGGCCGTTTTCCTGACCAAAAAGAAGGCCGATGAACTCCGGCAGCTTCGCAAAGAATTTTTCGAGGCCTCCCAGAAATCAAGAAAAGACGCAATCAAGGCGCGTATCGAGGCCATGCAGTGGGAGTTGATCGAGGCCACCCTGAAAGAGGGGCGCAAGACGGATGCCCTGGAAAAGATCGGACGACACAAAAAGGACAATGTCCGTCCCTTCTTTCTCTGGAAATTTCACTTTGCCGAGGTCTTTCAGGAAAAAGGCGGTTTCGATGTGGTCATCGCCAACCCGCCCTACGTGCGCCAGGAGGCGATCAGGCCGCTCAAACCCCATCTGG
>MNZP01000073.1 GCA_001873675.1 Syntrophaceae bacterium CG2_30_49_12
TTATCCAGCATGTAACTCAGTTCATCGGCCCTGGCCCTGAAATTCAGAGGGACGAAGATGGCGCCTAACTTCGCGGCGGCACAATACGATTCAATATATTCCGGGCAATTAACCTGTATTATAGCGACGCGATCCCCCTTGCTCACTCCCAAGCTGATCAGGGCATTACTCAAACTGTTGACCCGTTCGCTGATCTGTGAATAAGTCCATCTTTTCCCTTCGAAAACCATTGCATCTCTATCAGGACAGATAGCGGCGGCTATAGTCAGAAAATCTGTTGTATCCATTATGTACTCCTTTTCTCGTGGTTCATTAAGTATAGGACATAGGTAAGTTGATTTAATTTAATAACAGAAACGCCGGGCAAAGTCAAGCTATTTGGTCTGCGCGGCTTCTGAACGCATTACTCAAAAGCTGAAAATTGCTTCTCATTATGGTAACTACCACAAAGTGGCAAAGGCACATAGGCACAAAGCAGAGCGGAGCAGGGTCGTTTCGTCGTTTTTTTCTACTTTGTGCCTTTGGCGCTCTGTGCCTACCTGAATAGTTACAAGAAGAGAAAGCGGACGCGACGGAGCGCGTCCCCCCCCCTACAGAGGGCCACGCTGGACTCCGGTGTCGCCGCGCCGGGAGTTGATCTGTCCCTCCCCCGTGCGGAGGGCCACGCTCCGTCGTGGCCGAAAATAATGGAGGTGCAGCAATGTTAGTTTTTCCGAGCGATGTCCACCTGACGGATGGTTCATCGGGAACGACTATTGAGCCGCGGGCCTGGGGGTTAAAGTCGCCCTTTCCTATGAAATTGTATTATCAATGCCTGACCCCTAAACCTACTGACCCCTAAACCTAAACTGACATCAAGCCGTACTTTTTCAGCTTTTTATGCAGGGTGCGCCGGGTGATGCCGAGTCGCCTGGCCGCTTCACTTTTATTACCCCGAACCGTTTCGAGAGTCTTCAATATCGTCGCCTTTTCCACCGCTTCCAGAGGCGGGAGATCAGTAACTCCATCCTGCGCCGGCGATGGCTCTTCCCCCGTTGCATTATCCTGGAGGACAACGGCAAGTTCGTCCTCGTCGAGATATTCGGATCGAGAAAGAACGACCCCCCTTTCCACAGCATTCATGAGTTCCCGAACATTGCCAGGCCAGGGATATCTCAACAACCGATCCATGGCCTGCGGGGTGAATCCTCTAATTTTCTTGTGATTTTTTTCCACAAAGAGGTTCAAAAAGTGCTGGGCAAGGAGAGGGATATCTTCCCTCCGCTCCCTCAGAGGCGGTACATGGAGGGCCACTACATGCAAACGGTAGTAGAGGTCCTCCCGAAAAAGCCCCGCGGCAATCTCCCTTAGCAGGTCTCTGTTGGTAGCAGCAATCACCCGTGCATCAACCCTGATACTCTCCTCGCCACCTACACGGGTGATTTCCCGTTCCTGGAGGACACGCAATATCTTTACCTGCATGGCAAGAGACATTTCGCTGACCTCATCTAAAAAGATGGTGCCCCTGTCGGCCTGGCGGAATTTCCCCTCCCTTCGTCGGTCGGCGCCGGTAAAGGCACCTCTCTCATGTCCGAAGAGTTCCGATTCCAGGAGGGTTTCCGCAATTGCAGCGCAGTTGACCTTTACAAAAGGTCCCTCCTTCCGGGAACTGTTAAAATGGATGGCCCCGGCAATCATCTCCTTGCCGGTCCCCGATTCGCCGGAGATCAGTACTGTTGCTTCTGAGGGGGCGACCTGGGCTACCGTTTCGAGAAGCCTCGTCATGGCCTGAGAACGTCCTATCAGGTTTCGTCTGTCAAAACGGGCGCCGAGGCTCTCCCGGAGGAGACGGTTTTCCTCCCTCAAATGGCTGTGATCCATCGCCCGTTCCATAGTGAGTCGCAGCTCGTCAAAATCAAGGGGCTTGGTGAGATAATCGTAAGCTCCCTCCTTAAGGGCCTTTACCGCCGTTTCCACGGACGCGTAGGCGGTCATGATGATCACCGGGATGGCAGGATTGAAGGCCTTGATTTCCTTCAGGGCCTCAAGCCCCGAAACCTTGACCATCCGAATATCCATCAGGATAAGGTCAAAAGGCCGATGGCGAACCTCCCCAAGAGCGTTTTCGCCATCATTGGCCTCGACCACCTTATAACTCCAGCCGGTAAGAAGGGTCCGCAACATGGTGCGATGGGCAAAATCATCATCCACCACAAGGATGGTATTTTTCGTTTTCATATCAGTGAACCGTTCGTTGAGGTTTTATCTCCCGGGGAAAGGGAGAAAAAAATGGAGATGGCGGTTCCCCGGCCGGCCTTGCTTTCCGCCCTCACTTCGCCATGATGGGCCTCGATGATCTTGTGGACAATGGCCAGCCCGAGACCGGTCCCCGACGGTTTGGTGGTAAAGTAAGGGTCGAAGATATGGGGGAGGTCCTCTCTGTCAATTCCTGCCCCGGTATCGGAGATATCGAGCCTCACAGTACCCGCATCTACACGGGACAGTGCCACGGAAAGTGTGCCCCCATTTTCCATTGCCCCTATGGCATTGAGATACAGGTTCAGGAGTACCTGCTTGATTCTATCAGGATCTGCCATGATCTCCCCTACCTCTGACGGCAGCTCTGCCTCGATGGCGATATTTTTCTGGCGGGTTTCAACTTCGATCATTTTCAGGGTATGATGAATCAACGTCTGGAGCGATGTCCATTGCCTGTTCAAATTCATCGGTCGGGCAAATTCGAGAAGTTGACCGATGGCCCGGTTCAACCGTTCCACTTCCTGCACCATGATATCCGCCGTCTTCTGATCTTCGGGATTATTTCGATACCGCTCCTTGAAATAAGTGGCGAATCCTTTGATTGAACTTAACGGATTCCTTATCTCGTGGGCGATCCCGGCTGCCATGCTCCCCAGCGATGCGAGGCGCTGACTTCTTGCCACCTCTTTTTTGAGATCTTGCACCTCGGACATATCCCTGAAGAGGATGACGTATCCAAGGAACGACCCCTCATCGTCTTTTAGAGCCGTGCCAATCACTTCCAAAGGAATACCTTTTCCTTCTTCAGCGGGGCACTCGATTTCTCTTTCGAGAATCCCCTTTCTGCTCGCAAGAGATTCAAGGAGAGTTCTAAATGGCCGTGGAAGAAGGTTATCGGCCCTTTTTCCGAGGGCCTCCCGGCAGGAAAGCTGAAGGACAGAATCGGCCCTCTGATTGAAAGAGGTAATTTCCCCCTGATTGTCAATGGTGAGGAGACCGAGGGGCATATTCTCGACCAACCTGTCAGAGAAAGCCTTAATCCGGGAAAGAGAAGACTTAACGGAACGATAACCCTGTGCCAGAAAAAGTGAAATGATCCCGGAAAATCCAATCAGCAGCAGGATAATAGCCGTCAGGACAGTGTGACGGGTGGTTTCTTCTCTGGCCGCTTCGATCGGTCCCATGTTGAGACCCGCAAAAATGACCGCCGCCGTCCCCTCTCCCTGGGCGGTAAGAGGTGACAACATGTTATCAGGCTTCCCCCCGCCCTGAAATCCCCGGATGTCCTGCCTTGCAGGCGTAAGACCACGAAAGACCTCAAAGGTATCGGTTCCCTCCTGATTTGGGACCTGACGCCACTCGACCCGTTTCCACCTGAAAATCCGCTCAAGGTTCAGATTTGCGCCATAGGTTTCCCCGATCAGCGATGGATCACTATGGGCCAGAACGGTACCGTGGACGTCGGTGACAATCAGGTAGTCAATATCGGGTTGCTGTGCCATTTCCATCAACAGCTTTTGAAGCTGGAAATAATTCCATCCCATACCTGTGCCTGTTCTGGCGCCGGCCTCGAAAGAACTTATCAGGGCAGCCCCCTTTTCCCTTAAAAGCCGTACCGCATCCTCCCTCTGTCTGTGGATATTTTCAAGGGTCATGTAAATAAAGATCGGCGCCAGGATTCCCATCGCCCCCATGATAATCCAGGGCGGGATAGCCACCCATGATCTCCTGTTTTTTTCTGTCCTTTCTTCCATGTCCCTGTATATCTTGCAAAATTAATACCGGCACTGGCAGGCCTCAACCATTCAGGCCGCCCGTTGCTTCCGGTGGAAAGACGCCTCGGCCAATTAATCACTCCGTGGCTTGCTGGATACTTTTTAACCACCTGGATACCATAACTGGATACTTGTTATCCACTTTTTTCTTTAATGGGGGGGGACAAAAGGAGCAAAAAGGACGATTGCCCGGAAGTAATCCTGTCATTTAAAGGGCTTATGCCACAGGGCGGTCATCTGGCATACCCCTTGCGAAACATAAATAAAATCTTTAAAGGAGGATAAAAAACATGAAAAGACTGGCGACAACGTTTACAATCGTATTGTCTGTTATGGCTATGGCCGCTCTGGCCCTCGGTCAGGGGTGGGAAATGGGGCAGGGTCAGGGCCGGGGAATGGGGCAGGGCAGGGGAACATGCTACTGGGGGGATGTTACAGCCATGAAGGAGCTCAACCTCACCGAAGAACAGACCACGAAGACCAACGTCCTTCGCAACACCCATCTCAAGGAGATAAAACCCCTTCAGGACACACTCTTCAGTAAAAGTGGGGAATTGAGATTGCTCTGGTTGGAGACAGACCCTGACCGGGATAAGATTATGGCTCTGCAGAAAGAAATCAGGACTCTCCGGGATCAGATGGAGGATAAAAATATCAGTTACCGGCTGGCCATTCTCAAGATCCTGACTCCGGAGCAGCGGAATAAATTAGTAGGTTCCAGGTGGGGAGCCGGCCTCGGCTCTGGTCCCCGGCAGGGGGGAAGATGATTAATTACCGAGGTCGGCCCTCTTCCTGGAGAATCCTGTGCCGAGCTTCCAGCCCCTGGTCTCGACGATTGCTGCGGTACATGCTCAGGGGGGACTATGTATTGCCCCCCATCCGATGAGCCGGCAACGTGACAGCATAAATCGGCACACGATAGAGAATCTCTTGAAAAGGTCGGAGGAAGGGGAGGGGCCTTACCTTGACGGGCTTGAAATCATAAGCCCTTACGCCGCCCCTCTCCTCTGCTCTGATGATGTCCGCGACCTTGCTAAAAACCATTTTCACCTTGCGGAAATCGGCGGCAGCGACGCACATTCACTGTCTCTATTAGGAAACAGGTACACTATCTTTCCAGGGGAAAAGACTGGAGACTTATACCAGGCCATCCTGAGCAAGATTACCCGCGCCGCGGGCAGCAGCCTGGATCATCTCCCTCCCTCCGTTACCCCCCCCCGTCGCGGGGGGAGATGACAAGGGAGACAACACCCCTCTGAGGGGGGATTAATCATCCGAGCCGCAGCTTTTGAAATATTTGGTTTTGTTTAGAGCCTCTTCAAAGGCAACATGGAGCTTGTGGAAGGCATCCCGCTCACCCACCTTCTCCCTGTCGCGGATAAATATCTGTTCCTTCTCATCCTCCTGATAGGTCAAATTGGTGCCTACGGTATGATAAGTTGTTCCGCCCATCAAAGTGGTTGCGCCCATGGCATCATAGGCATGGCGGCGGCACTGTTTACCGATGGCGATGGCATCCCGGGGCAGAAGACATATCGCCTTGGCCAGACCATAGACCTCTTGCTCCAGGTCTTCCAACTCCACGGCCTTGGTTATTATTCCCGAGAGTTCCGCCTCATCCGCGTTGATAGTTCTGCCGGTAATCAACAGTTCCGTAATTTTCTTGCCATGACCCATTACCAATTCGAGGGGCATAAAGGGCATGCCGCCGAAGGCCAGTCTCTGTCCCCTGTGGGCGAACCTGGCGTTTTTTGCCGCAACAGCGATATCGCAGCTCTCTACAATATACATCCCCGCCTCGATACACCAGCCCTGGATCTGGGCGATGGTTACCTTCTTGCAGCCAAGGATGCTCCCGGGCATCCCCATCAGATGATCTTCGTCTATGCGTAGTCTTGTAGCCTGTGAGGGACGCACACCGGGCGCCCCACCGTATACACGATACACCTGGGAAAGATCAAAGCCGGTGGAGAAGTTTTCTCCCTGCCCCTTAAAGATTACGACCTTGACTTGATCGTCATTATTCGCCCGGCGTACCGCATCCTGGATTTCTCCCGTTACCTCCTGAGGTCCAATGCTGATGGCATTCTTCTTTTTGGGCCGGTTTATGATGATATAGGCTATATGGGGCGTTTCCTTATCTTCTGATAGATAATGGTTCTGTAGTCCTGTTCTTTCATAAATCAAATACCTCCTTTTCT
>MNZP01000016.1 GCA_001873675.1 Syntrophaceae bacterium CG2_30_49_12
CTTGCCACAAAGGCACCAAGGCACCAAGATTATAGAAATTAATTCTTTATAATAGCCTTTTTAATGCATGGCACATTGAAATTAATGAGAAAACTCCGTTATTCAATTTATATCCATCTTCTCTTTGGGTCTTTGTGCCTTGGTGGCTGAATAGTTACTAAAGGAGTAGCTAAAAAATGGGGAAACGGTTGTTAGTCGTAGGTGTCTGTGTTGTCTTGATCTGCGTATTTTTTCTTCCTGGCTGTGGCAAAAAGGAGGCAACCGAAAAGGTAGAAAAGGCAATAAATGTGCGTATCCAGCCTGCTCAGAAGATGGCTTTCCGTCCTTTCGTAGATGCTATCGGCACCTTGAACCCTGATGAGGAAGTTACGATAAGCAGTGAAATCGGGGGAATTTTAAGAAGTATCAGGGTGGATGAGGGAACAGAGGTTTCTCGGGGAATGACCCTTGCTATGATCAGCGATACCGATTATCGCCTCGAAGTCAAGAGGGCAGAGGCTGCCCTGAGGCAGGCGGAGGCGACCCTCGCCAATACGAGGCTGGAATATCAGCGAAAGGAAGCCCTCTACAGAGATGAACTGGTAACAAAACAACAGTTTGACGACGTATCCACAAGACTGGCTTTGACCGCGGCAGAGATGGAAAAGGCAAGGGCAATACTCTCTCTGGCTGGGGAGAAGCTTTCCAAGACAGGCATCTATTCGCCCCTTAACGGCGTCATCAAGGAAAAGAAGATTTCCGCCGGGGATTATGTGAAAGATGGCACACCCCTCTTTGAGATTATTCGTATTGACCCCCTGAAACTCAATTTTACCGTCAACGAAAGGGATATGGGAAATATCAAGGTCGGTCAGGATGTGAGCTTTAAGATAGATGCCATTCCCGACAGAGTGTTTACCGGAAGGGTGAGTATTGTCTATCCGAACCTGGAGGAGAAAACGAGAACCCTTCGGGTGGAAGCCATGGTTCCTAATCGCCACAGGCTTTTAAAGCCGGGACTCTTTGTAAAGGTTACCGTATATACCGGAGACCCGAAGGATATCGTACTTGTCCCCCTCACATCCATCCGCTATGAAGAGGCAAAGACTTCTCTCTTTGTCGTTGAGGGCGATCGGGCGCGGGAGAAGGAGGTAAAGATCGGGAGAAAGTATGAAGAGTTGTTGGAGATTGTCGAGGGACTGAAGGAAAAGGAGATGGTCGTGGTGGTCGGTCAGAACAATCTTGCCGAGGGGGTCAAAGTCAATGTGGCTCGCTGACACATCCGTTAAACGGCCCGTATTCGCCACCATGCTCATCCTTGCCCTGGTGGTCCTCGGAATTGTAAGTTATCAGGAGATCGGTGTTGATCTCTTCCCCAGGGTGGACTTTCCTGTTGTAAACATCGCCACGAGGTTAAAGGGCGCCTCTCCCGAGGTCATGGACATTGACGTTACGGATAAGATAGAAGAGGCCCTAAACACGATTAACGGCGTGAAGACCATCACCTCCACCAGCACTGAGGGAAACTCCCTGGTAGTGGTGGAATTTGTCCTCGAAAGGGATATAGACCTTGCCGTGCAGGATGTGAGGGAAAAAATCTCTGCCGTCAGGGTAAATCTTCCCAAAGACATTGATGAACCGATTATTGAAAAGGTTGATCCGGATGCAACGCCCGTCATGTGGCTGGCCCTGGCGGGGGAGAAATCCGTCCGTGAGCTTTCTATCTACACCGATGAGGTGCTAAAGGAACAGCTTCAGAGGATCAAAGGCGTCGGCGCCGTCAGATTGGCCGGCTTGAGGTTGAGAGAGGTAAGGGTCTGGCTCGATGCCGACAAACTTCGGGCCTGTCAGATTGCGGCAAATGATGTCCTCGCGGCGCTCCGGCGGGAAAACGTGGAGCTTCCCGGGGGACGGATCGAGAGCGCCTCAAAGGAATATACGGTAAAAATCAAGGGGGAGTTCCCCAATGTGCCTGATTTCAATGATCTGATCGTCGCCTATTACCATGGCGCCCCCGTAAGGCTCCGGGATATCGGGAGAGTTGAGGACGGAGTGGAGGAGAAGCGGTCTGTTGCCCGCTTCAATGGCGTTCCCGCCGTTGGCCTTGGTATTCAAAAACAGTCGGGGACAAACACCGTGGAGGTGATCGGGAGGATCAAAGAGGAGTTGGTGAATATTAAGAAAACCCTCCCCCCCGGAATGAACCTTGACATTGCCTTTGACCAGTCCACATTTATCAAGCGTTCTATCCGTGAGGTGCAAACACACCTGATCATCGGGAGCTTCCTTGCCGTTATTGCCGTTATTATCTTTCTGAGAAATATAAGGACAACCCTTATCAGCGCGGTGGCCTTACCGGTTTCGATTATCTCCACCTTTGCCCTGATGAGGGCCTTCAATTTTACCTTCAACAACATGACCATGCTGGCCCTCTCCCTTTCCGTGGGTCTGCTCATTGATGACGCCATCATTGTGCTCGAAAACATCTACCGGCATGTGGAGGAAGGAATGGCGCCACGGGAAGCCGCCTCTTTTGCCACTTCTGAGATCGGCCTTGCCGTCATGGCCACCACCCTGGCCATTGTCGTGATCTTCCTCCCCGTGGCCTTCATGAAGGGGCTTGTCGGGAGATTTTTCCTCCAGTTTGCGATCACCGTGGTCTTTGCCGTCCTTGTATCCATGCTGGTTTCCTTTACCCTTACCCCCATGATGGCCTCCATCTTTTTAAAGGGGACCAGCTCCCGGCGCGGTAACACCGGCCTCCCCGCAAAATCTACCGTCGCCTCCCGGATGGGGGACCGGTTTGAGAGAGTCTATAAATCAACGGAAGGGCTATACCGGCGCCTCCTCGAGGTGTCGCTCCGGCATAGAAAAACCGTTCTAATTCTTGCCTTAGTTATATTTATCATCAGCCTTTACATCACTAAATTCATCGGGAAGGAGCTCGTCCCGCCGGAAGATCAGGGCCAATTTCTCGGAAGTTTGGAGGGACCAAACGATTATTCTATTGACCAGGCAGATAACCTGTTCAAAAAGGCGGAGGATATTTTCAGAAAGACCCCGGAGATAAAGACGGTCTTCTATGCCCTCGGGTTCGGCTACTCCCCTGAGATCAATAAGGCCGTCCTTTTTACCAGCATGACACCCAAGTCGGAAAGGGCCAAGAGCCAGGAACAGATCAAGGCAGAGGTGAGGAAAAAGCTGGGTAAGATACCGGGCCTTGAGGCAAGGGCCGAGGATATTTCTCTTATTGGCGGCGGTCAGAGGATGGTGCCGATTCAATACAGTATCAGGGGACGCGATCTAACATCCCTTCAAACCTATACGAGAGAAATTATCCGTGAATTTTCAAAGTTGCCCGGCATCGTGGACGCGGATACATCCCTCGAGGCGGGGAAACCGGAGCTGAAGGTTTATATTGACCGGGACAAGGCCGCCGATCTGGGTGTAGATGTGGCAACCATTGCCGAGGCTATCAACCTCCTGATCGGTGGGGAGCTGGATATCACAAAGTTCAAGGACGAGACCAGGGGGAAACGATACGATGTGAGAGTGCAACTCGATCCGAGAGACAGAAAAGATCCTTCTGACATAGGAAGGCTTTACGTGAGGTCACGGGATGGAAGAATGGTAGAGCTCGCCAACGTTGTACATATCCAGGAGGGGGGCGGTCCCAGTATCATTAACCGGGTGGACAGGCAGCGCGCCATTACCATCTTTGCCGGCCTGGAGGAGAAACCATTAGGTCAGGCGATGAGCGAGCTTGACACCATAGCGGCCAGGGCGCTCCCGGCGGATTATTTGCCGAAATATAAGGGTATATCTGAGATCATGGGGGAAACCTTTCACTACCTGATATTTGCCCTTCTCCTCGGGGTGATCATGGCCTATATGATTCTTGCCGCTCAGTTTGAGAGCTTTATCCATCCCGTTACGGTCTTGCTGGCCATGCCCTTTTCCTTTATCGGGGCCTGCGGGGCGCTGATGATAACAGGGAATACCCTGAACATCTTCAGTTTTATCGGGCTTGTCCTCCTCATGGGTCTCGTAAAGAAGAACTCGATCCTCCTCGTGGATTATACCAACACCTTAAGGGGAAGAGGAATGTCAAGGCGGGAGGCGATACTTAAGGCCGGCCCGGTCAGGCTGAGACCGATACTGATGACGACCATGGCCATGGTCTTCGGGATGCTGCCGGTAGCCTTTGGTGTCGGGGAGGGTGCGGAGACACGGGCCCCCATGGGAATTGCCGTGATCGGCGGTCTTCTTAGTTCGCTCTTTCTGACGCTCATCGTTGTCCCGGCAGCCTACGACCTCTTTGATGACCTTAAGGAACGGATAAAGAAAGACCGGAAAACCGGGGATTCATCACGAGGAGAAGAAGACGGGGAAAACAGATAAAAGTTCTTCTCGTTCAATATGGAGAAGATACTGCGATTCAGACAGTAGCGAATCGGACTGGGAGGGTATTGGGCGATTCCTCGTAAGCCCGCTATAAACCGCTATTCGGACGACCACGAGTTTTTCCTTTAGTCGCCTAAGAAAAAAGTGGCTCTTTCTCATTTTGAGTGGGTAGGTTAAAATAGACAAAAAAGATGTCATCCCCAATACCGACGGCGGCTTTCTGATTCTGGGGATGGAAGATTTTAAAAAGGCAAAAGGCGTGGATCGTCTTTATGGCATCCAGGAGAATCCTGAAGCTATCGATGAATTGCATGAGCAGGTAGCTCAGCGGATTACCCCACCCATATACGGAATAACTTGGCGAAGTTTACCGTGTACCATGCGAGATGGCGCCACGGGAGAGATCATTATAGTCGCCGTTCAGAAAAGCGCGAAAGTCCATTCAATTGTCGCTGATGGGACGTGGAAACGCCTAAAAAAAGGAAATCGTGAGATGATGGCAGGGGAGATCAATGACCTCTGTTTCGCCCGCGGGGTCATCAGTGCTGAAGGGGAATTGCTCGATCTCCCCTTCGAACTGTTGGATACGGATATCTGGAAGATTTACTGTGACACCCGCAAGCTGTCTTCCGGGGGCATCAAGGACAAGATGTTTCGCATCGGTCTTGCAAAAAAGAAAGGGAAGGAGATTTTGCCGACCAAAGCCGCAATCCTCCTTTTCGCCGATGATCCTTCCGGCATTCTGGCCGGCAAGGCTGCCATAAGAATTTTCCACTATTCGGGGCTGAAGATTGGGCATGGCCCGGTTCCCAACCTGTTAAAAACGCCGAAAACCATTACCGGCCCCTTGGTTCGCCAGATTTCTGATGCTTACGAGTACGTGCTCAATGAGATTGCCTCCGGCCTGACGCTTGCCTCTTCCGGTTTTGAAACGGCGCATCGCTACCCAACCCGCGTGATCAAGGAGGCCCTGACCAACGCCGTCATTCATCGGGATTATCATATCAACCGCGATATTCACGTCGGGATATTTGACAACCGCATTGAAATTGAAAGTCCCGGGCTTTTTCCCGCCCACATCACCGCGGCGACCATTCAACAGGCCCGATCTTTCAGTCGCAATCCACTGATCGTAAATAATCTCCGGGAGTTTCCAACTCCGCCGAACATCGATGCCGGTGAAGGGATCAGGATGATGTTTTCCACCATGCAGGCCATCGGCCTCTATCCGCCATTATATCTTTCTTCACCCTATCTGGAGCATGATGCCGTCATGGTCACGCTCTTGAATGAAGAGCGTCCAGCCGTGTGGGAGCAGGTCAGCAAGTGGATCGATCGCAATGGTTCCATCAGCAACCGTGAGTTACGCAGGATTGCCGGCATAGACACCCTCAAGGCTTCCAAGATGCTAAAGAAATGGGTAGAAGCAGACATGCTGGTGTCGGATACCAGTAAGGGGAAACGGGGAACGAGGCATATGAGGGCCGGTGGCAGCTATGTACAGCAATCCTTTCTTTCATTATCCGAGCTGGTGGATAATAAACTTTCTAATAGTAAATAATACAATGAAATAACATATCTGTGTTTTAGCTTATTATCCAATGACAGGTAGTGTCACCTAATCATTGTTAGCTTTCAGTGGGTGCGCCAGGATTTCACCAATAGACCAAACATGGTCAATCACATTTGCAGCCATCCCCGGGGTTCTTTTTACTCTTTTTCCATTTAGGCCCCTTTGGGTTAGACCTCGATGTGGTCTTGAAAAATTATAATAGGTAACGCTAATGGTGGTCTGGGCATCTAAGGACAGCTTTCGCTTTGCAAAACAGAGAGTTTTCCTGGTAAGTTCTCTATTATGATGCCTTAAAGTCAGGTTGGC
>MNZP01000100.1 GCA_001873675.1 Syntrophaceae bacterium CG2_30_49_12
GAAACCAGAAGGAATAGATATTGACCATGTTCAAAGTGTTTTGGACCTTACTACTCTCGAAGCTGAATCTCTGCCTCTTAAAGTTTCAACTGCATGATTGAACAATATTTCTGGTAATTATTGATATTCATCTACACCTAACGAATAAAGAATTCGTGTGGCGCGCCAGGGAGGATGAATTTGCAAGCTGCGGTTTCGCTTTGCCGCCACACAATTCTGGGTTGAACTAAGCCGTGCTATATATGGAGATTGAATGCTGGTCGGTTCAGCAGAACACTCGCATTTTCATCCGGGTTTTTCGGAAATTGGAAGGTCTTTGACGTAGATTTTGATAGACTTCGCAATAACGGGGACGGTTCTCTTTATTTTCCCTTCATCCTCGTTGTTGCCCTATCCATCTTATTTTATCAAAAATATTACAGATCGTCTCCATGTCTTTCACAAAATCATCCCGCCCCAACTAAAGAGAACCGTCCCCGTTATTCCCTGATTAGTCAAGCCAAAGTCAATCGGCAGCAATTTGACCTTGACAAATAACTCTGATTATGGTCTTTAGAATAATTTCTCTATGGGGGGGTTCATCCTTATGAAAAAGAATTTAACAAATAAAAGCAATAGAAAGAGGAAAAGAACACACGGTTTTCTGGTCAGGATGTCTACCAAGGGAGGCAGGTTGGTCTTGAACAGAAGACGGGCAAAAGGAAGAAAGAGACTGACTGTCTAATTATTATGAAAAAACGAACCGGAACTAGCTGAAAATGTTGAAAAAGGACCTCTCAACGGACTATCGCCATGTGCAATATGGAAAAACAAACCCTTGGCAAACATGAGAGGATCCGAAAAAGAAAACAATATGTGATCATATATCAAAAGGGAAAAAGGAGTTATTCGGAAAATTTCACGGCAGTTGTATGCCGGAATCAATTAGGAACTAAAAGATTGGGAATAGCTGTCCCTAAAAAGGTTGGATGTGCTGTAAAAAGAAACAGGGCTAAACGTCTCATCAGGGAGTTTTTTAGATTAAATAAATTAAAATTTTCAGCTTCTTATGACTTTGTAATCGTTGTAAAAAAAGATATCTCGTCGCTAACCTATCAGGATGTGTGCCGGGAGTTGGAAAACCTTTTATTTAAGAGCGCAGATGCAAGATAGCATATTCATAAGAATCCTGGGGGAAATACTCGTCATCCTTGTCCGATTTTACCGGATATGTATTTCTCCCTTCTTTAGCCCCTGTTGTCGTTTCTACCCTTCCTGTTCCGAGTATGCGATGGAAGCTATTAAACGACATGGCCCATTTAAGGGGTTGTTGCTCAGTCTGGGGCGTCTGCTCCGCTGTCATCCTCTGCATCCTGGTGGTTACGATCCGGTCTAAAAACATGGAGGTATTTAATGGACAAGAGAGGTATTCTTGCCGTCATTCTCTCGTTGGTGGTGCTTTTTATTTACCAGACATTTTTTGTTAAAAACCCCCCTGTTCCAAAACGATCGGAAGATGTTCAAGAAGAAAAGGCGGTTGAGAATTTAAAAAGCAACAAGGTCGCCCTTGAGCAGGAAAGGAAGGTTCAGCAGACTAAAACCCTTTCTTCCCTTGCGGGTACTTTGAAGGGAAAAGATATCCCTGTGGACACACCTCTATATACGGCTACTTTTACCACCAGCGGAGGAGCCCTTAAGTCTTTTAAATTGAAAGGCTATCGTAAGACCATCGACAAGAATTCTGAGTTCATTGAACTGGTAGAGGTAATGGATGGCATGCCCCACCCCCTGACCATCTCCTCCCCGGATTCAAGCATTGACATACCTGCCGATACAATATATGAGGCAAATTTAGATTCAATAAAGATGACAAAAGCAATGGATTCCCATTCCCTGATTTTTTCCCGGTCATACCCCAACGAGATAAAGGTGGAAAAGATATTTACCTTTTATCCGGCCAGGTACACCGTTGATCTTGAGGCAAGAGTTTACAACCTATCAATAGATCCTTTAGACCAGAACGCCTACCTGAGCTGGCATCAATTTGTCGATCCGCAAATAAAGACAGACCGTGACAGCCACAATGGCCCTATCTCTTTTGTGGTAAAAAGTATTGAACGCCAGAATGTTGAGAAAC
The DNA here is from genome assembly GCA_001873675.1 of Syntrophaceae bacterium CG2_30_49_12. Classification (GTDB taxonomy): domain Bacteria; phylum Desulfobacterota; class Syntrophia; order Syntrophales; family CG2-30-49-12; genus CG2-30-49-12. The sequence goes on from MNZP01000100.1 coordinate 2,117, forward strand.
TTGATACGGCTAAACTACTTGGCCCCGGTGTATCCTGGAGCGGGTTTGAAAGCAAGTACTTCCTCGCGGCCATGATTTCCCAGAACCCCTCCACCACCAGTCTTTCCCTGTCCAGGGATGCCCGGAATATGGTTTCCGTAAGTCTGAAAGGCCCTAAAAATCTCATCCCTCCCGGCCAGTTTGGTTCATTCCGCTACTCGTTATACATGGGGCCCAAGGACTATAGTATTCTCAAGGCAGAGGGGGCAGACCTTGAAAACGCCATTGATTTCGGTTCCTGGTTAAAGTGGCTGGCCATGCCCCTGCTTGTTACCCTCAAATTTTTATATCGGTATGTTCACAATTACGGTATTGCCATTATCATCCTGACCATCCTGATCAAGATCCTCTTCTGGCCCCTGGGAAATAAAAGTTACAAGTCCATGAAGGAAATGCAGAAACTCCAGCCGAAGATTAACGAGCTACGGGAAAAATACAAGAACGATAAGACAAAGCTCAGCCAGGAAACAATGGCAATGTACAAGACCCACAAGGTAAATCCCCTGGGTGGTTGTCTTCCCATGATAATTCAAATTCCTGTTTTTTTTGGTCTCTACAAAGCCCTCCTCTATGCGATTGAACTTCGCCATTCCCCGCTCGCCTGGTGGATAAAGGATATGTCGGCGAAGGACCCTTACTACATTACACCTATTATTATGGGGGCAACAATGTTCCTTCAGCAAAAAATGACCCCCCAGATGGGTGACCCGATGCAGGCAAAAATCATGTTATGGATGCCCGTAATTTTCACCTTTCTCTTTTTAAACTTCCCCTCAGGGCTGGTTATCTACTGGTTGTTTAACAATATCATCAGCATTGGTCAGCAGCATTATATCAATAAGCGGTTATAGTGAGACGAGGTTAAAAAAACTATGGAAACTTTAGAAATCGAAGGAAAAACCATTGATGAAGCCATTGAAAAAGCATGTGATGAATTTAACGTGTCAAGGGAAAAACTCAACATCGAGATTATTTCCGAAGGCGCCTCCGGTTTTCTTGGCTTAGGCGGGAAGAAAGCAAAGATCAGGGCAAGTATAATGTCCCTTGATGTAACACTTAATGCACCCCTCGAACAACGACAGAAAATGATTCAGGAAGAGACCCCTGATGATTCAGGTTCCGGAAAATTTATGGAAACTGAGGACTCAGGCGAATCAGTCGGCATGAAAGCCAAAATATTCTTAGAGGGCATCCTTTCAAGGATGAACCTTTCCTGTTCCGTAACCTTTGAAGAGACTCCAGAGGTGATTGTCCTCAACATTAAAGGTGACGGAAGCGGGCTGATCATTGGAAAAAGGGGACAAAATCTGGATGCCATCCAGTATATCGTGAACAGGACGGTAAGAAAGTCCGCAAATGTCCCCAAAATGATCGTTGTTGATACAGAAGAGTACCGAAAGAGGAGGGAAGATTCTCTCGTTGCCCTGGCTGAAAAAATCGGCGATAAAGTTAAAAAAACAAAAAAAGCGGCGGCGTTAAGTTACCTGAACGCCCATGACCGCCGTATCATTCATCTGGCCCTGCAAAACGAGAAGTTACTGACAACCAAAAGCCAGGGCGAAGGTGAGTACAGAAAAATAATTATCATGCCGGCCAAAAAGGATTAGGGTGATACTCAAAGACACTATGGTGGCCATTGCCACCCCTATGGGGGTCGGAGGGATCGGCATCATACGGGTCAGCGGTCCGCTCTCAGAAGAGATTGCCCGTCTGCTTTTTAAATCACGGAAGCAGGTGGACAACTTGATGACACACCACCTGTATCACGGAGATATTATCTCGCCTGAAACGGGCGCTATCCTTGATGAGGTTATGATCACCCTCATGAGGAAACCACATTCCTATACCGGAGAGGATACCCTGGAGATAAGCTGCCACGGCGGACCTTTAATCTTACAGGCCGTACTGAGTGAAGTCATCAAAGCAGGGGCCCGCCCGGCAGAACCAGGAGAATTTACCCGACGGGCCTTTTTAAACAACCGTTTAGATCTTTCACAGGCGGAAGCGGTTGCTGACCTGATCATGGCCAAAACGGAGAGGGGTCTCGAAGCAGCCGTATCACATCTTAAGGGGGAGTTAGCAAAAAAAATCGAGTTCTTACGGACATCAATCATTGATGTCCTTGCCATTCTTGAGACCTCCATTGATTTTTCCGAAGAAGATGCGGATATTGAGCGAAACTCTGAAATTGCCGGGACGATTCAAGCTGTGGTAGATGAACTGCACGCAATTCTGATGACGTATGAGCGGGGGAAGATCTACAGGCACGGGCTTGACGCTGTGATCACGGGAAAACCAAATGTAGGAAAATCAAGTCTTTTCAATAGGCTTCTCGGAGAGAAACGAGCCATCGTAACCCCCATCCCGGGAACAACGAGGGATTTTATCGAGGAATTCATCGTCATCAGAGGGATACCGGTAAGACTTGCCGATACGGCGGGGATCAGATATCCAGAGAATATCATTGAACAGGAGGGGATCGCCCTGGTCCGGGAAAAGCTCTCCCTGGCGGATGTGGTAATCATCGTCCTTGACGGCTCTGACACCTTGACAGAAGAAGATATAGAGATTATTGAAAAAAACAGAACGAGGAAAACGGCGCTGGTCATCAACAAGATGGATCTTCCCCGGGTAATTAACATCGAGAAGGTTCGCCAACTCGCCCCTGATCTGCACCCTTTATGGATCTCGGCAAAATGTGGCGATGGCATTCCTGCCCTGAAAGAGGTCATTTACACCCTCGCTATGAAACAGGAGGATAACCGTCAGGCAACGGTAATGATTACCAATATCCGTCATAAGACGGCTATCGAAAAAGCAGTCGTTCTGTTGTCACAGGCCAGGAATAGCATTACAGGCGGTCTCTCGCCGGAACTTCCCGCCTTAGACGTCCGGGAAGCGCTCGATAGTCTGGGCGAAATTGTCGGGAAAACGGTTAATGAGGACATCCTGGACAGGATCTTTTCTACCTTCTGTATCGGTAAATAACACCCGGCTAAGATAGAACGGAGGATGGAAAGATGACTCAATACGTCCATCAAAAACTGGGAACAGAAGTTCACTTCATCGCGGGGTATTATACTATTTCGGAGGAGGAACGGAGGAGTTACGGAGGAAAAGAATTCCTCTACGTGGTGGGTATGGCGATTGTGGACAATGCCTGCTGTGGAAGAGGCGGATGCCGGTTCATCCATGTTCCGGGTTACATTCTTTCCTGGAAAGGGGATAAAAGTCCAGATGGTCTTCCTGTCAGTGAAGTCGATCCCATTTGCAACGAAAATGACCAGAAAGAAATCAGGAACCTTTTAGAGGAAGACTTTCCCCACGCACAGGTCATTTTTCTATAACCTTTTAGATGATGGCTTTCATCCTTATATGGCGGGTAAGGTCGGGAAGTTTTTTTCTAATACCGGCCATCATCTTGCGCATCAGCATTGGATTTGGGGTGTTGTTTATCCGGAGCAAGTTTGCGCAGGGGTCTCCGCATCACGGTTTTAACCCATTTCGCTACTTTGTCAGGAGAGCTTCACACCCCATCATCAGCGCAATGGCGGCATGTCTCCTTAGGGAACTGACAGGAATATGTCAGGTACTATCCAGGGAAAACCCTTGTAGTACAATCACTTATGCGACATCGGGTCGCAACCAACGAACAACTCAGCGGCGGGCCAACAACTTTGAGCTAAGGCCGCCACGTTTCTTCCCGTCCGCTGAAGTGACAGGTTCTGCCACGTCTATTAGAGTTTACCAAAGACTTTCAACATGCTGATAGTTTAAGATTCTTTTATCTTTTGTAAGAATCGTGGCATTCTCTTCTCGCGCCGTTGCCACAATTATCTGATCTGCCGGATCATCATGGAAAGGCTTAGGAAGTACTGTTGAGCGGTAGGCTATCATGGGTGTAAGATGGACAAATTTGAGTTTGGGCATTTCCAAGGCGGTATTGATCCACTCCTCTGGGTTG
>MNZP01000220.1 GCA_001873675.1 Syntrophaceae bacterium CG2_30_49_12
CAATGCCGATGAAAAGCGCAAGGCGCTGGAGGATATTTTCACATCTTTCTTTCAATTGGAAATACTCCAATTAGGAGATTTTCGAAAAAATGATGTCATCCGGAATCTGATGATGCTGCTGATGCAGCGAACCAGCTCGCAACTTGACATTCAGAAACTCTCCCGCGAACTCGGCCTTTCCCGTCAAACGCTGAATGACTATATCGCCTTCCTTGAAAGCACCTATTTCATCAAAACCATCCGTCCATTCGGCCGGGGAAGGAACGGGGAACTCAGGAAAATTCCCAAAGTCTATATCTGTGACACAGGACTGGCTAATCACCTTGCCAGACTGGATGCGGGGGTGTTATTCGAAAATAGCGTCTTCCAAAACCTGAGACTTCGGGGAGAACTGAACTATTACCAGAAGAAATCAGGCGTCGAGATTGATTTTATTCTCAACAAGGAAAAAGCCTACGAGGTCAAAACGAATCCCCGGCCGGCAGACATGAAGAAACTGTCTTCACTGGCGGAAGGATTGAATATCAAGGAATACAAAATCGTTTCCAGAAATTTCTCCGCTTTGGATAACATTTTGTATGGCTTCATGCTATAATTTTGTTTGTACAAAGGTCTCCCCGTATACATCCTGTCGAGAGCTTTGAATTTCTACCGGATATGTCATTCCGGTGAAAACCGGAATCCAGAAAGTTATTGAATCCACTGGATTCCTGCTTCCGCAGGAATGACGATTTGCCGGGTTTCAGGAGAAATTCAAAGCTCTCCTGTCATATATGGTTAAGTTGTAAGCTTGATATCCAATTATTCTGATTAGTGGCTGACGTTTTCCGCACGAGTGACCTTCAGAAAGGTCAAAAACAATATCTTCAAGTCAAAAAAAATGACCTGTGATTCAGATAATACTCGTCATATTCTACCTTTTTCGGAATCGGAATATCGTCTCGGCCATTAATCTGCGCCTATCCCTTTCCCCCTTTTCCCCTCTTCCCTTTACTAACTTATAACCCACAACTCAAAACTTAAAACTTATAACTCAAAACTGTTTTTGCTCATATCCCCCTTCAAAACACTCCACAACTGGGGCAGTTCATCCAGGCCCGATTTTCGGAGCCATTTACCTACCGGGGTTACATATTTTTCGTAACTACTCAGGTTACTCCAGTACCTTCTTCTTTTTCTCTGCTGATGGCGCTTCAAGTTGGGGAATCTGGCTGAAACCATTGAACTTCAAAGAGGCACGCACCCTCTTGAGCAGTTCGCTTCTGGCAATAGTACCCTGCGTTTCTCTGGTATGTTTGCAAAAATAATATGTAAAGGCGCCATTGTAACTGCCTTCAATATTGGCATCTGCAGATGTCTGATTATCCCTGCATCCTGCAAATAAGACATGATTCATGGGATTACCACCTTTCAAAAGCCGTCTCACATCTATATCCTCATCTGCCCTGCAGGCTATATCAACAGGAGGAGGCAAAAATCTCGGCTTAAATGAAAGTTCAACAGGCAGCCCTTTAATCGCAAGCATCTCTCTCGTGCCTGTGCCTGAATGACATGAATCAAGGACAACCTCAAGATTAACACCTTTGGAAATGTTTGCAAAAAGTGCGTGCAAATCATCATCTGATATGAAATTACCATCCCAGTCCATATCATGAGGACAGATAATCTCATCCATCCTGTCCTTGAGTTCATCGCCATCCCTGTCAACGACCTGCGAGCCATGCCCTGAATAATGCAAAAGCAGCCTGTCGCCTGCCTTTGCACCACCCACAAGCCACTTGAGCCTCTCCATAATATTCTTCTTCGTTGCCCTCTCATCAACCAACACCCTGATTTCCTTTGTGGTGAAGCCGAAAAACTTCAAAAGAATATCCCTCATATTCGTAACATCATTCACACAACCATTCAAATCAGCCCCTGGGATTTTGTATTTATTGATTCCGACTAATAATGCTTTGTTTGCCATAACCAATCCCCCTTGTTTTCTATTTCTCTGAAGTTAATGTCAAATGTCAAGGCCTGACACCTTTGTTCCACCTCTATTTCATCATGCCGCTACTTTTTCTTTCACTATTAAGAGATTTATCAAATCTAACGGGTCCTTTGTCGTTCGTTTTCCGGCATCAAGAATTTCTATTGCTACAATCCTTCTATCCTTTGAATAATCAATGATAACCCCATCAAGTTCCACTGACTCAGCAATAGGTTCTTCAGAAATAAACTCAATATTCAACACGTCATGTTTTGGGTCATATTCTAGTGTTTACTTGCATAATTAATAGTTACATGATATACTTTTGGGCAGGAGGAAACAATTATGCCCAAAGGTTATCACATTCCACAGTGCTCTGAAAGGGATCGTCTGCTGATTAAAGAATGGACCAAAAGCAGAACGATGGAGTCGAGATTGGTTGAGCGGGCCAAGATTATCCAGCGATGCCTTGACGGAGAACCGGTCAAGAAGATCGTCGAAGAATTGAAGGTGCGCCCAAATACCGTGATTGATTGGCGACGCAGGTTTGATGCGAAAGGTATCGCCGGCTTGACGGATCTCCCTCGTTCTGGAAAGCCGCCGAAATATACCGCAGAGTTTCGCAATGAGGTTTTGGCCACACTGGAGATGCCACCACCGCTGGGACAATCTGTATGGGATGGACCAGCCGTAGCAAAGCATTTGGGCGCATCGGTTCACGCGGTATGGCGGGTGTTGCGCAAAGAGGGGATCTGCCTGAGCCGCCAGCGGAGTTGGTGCGTGAGCACTGATCCGGAGTTTGCCGCCAAGGCGGCAAATATCATTGGTCTTTACTTGAATCCGCCAGAGAATGCTCTGGTAATATCGGTGGACGAGAAGCCAAGCATGCAGGCGTTGGAACGATCTACTGGGTATGTGGAAACGGACAACGGGAAGATTGTTCGAGGATTCAAGAGTACCTATAAGCGGCATGGAACTTTGAATCTCTTTGCCGCCTTGGAGGTTGCTACAGGAGCAATCCACACCGAGACAACAAAGCTTAAACGACGAGTTGAGTTTCTGGAATTTATGGACAATGTTATGACAGAACTCCCAACAGATAGAGAAGTGCATGTGATCTTGGACAATTACTGCATTCACAAACGAAACGATGCTTGGCTGTCTAAACACCCCAACGTCTTTTTTCATTTCACTCCTACATCAGCCAGTTGGCTAAACCAAGTAGAAATATGGTTTGGCATTATGTCCCGCAAAGCATTGCGAGGGGCAAGTTTCAAAAGCACCGAAGATTTGGCCAAAGCTATCAATGACTTCATAACTGCTTATGGACCGACTGCAAAACCCTTTGCTTGGCGTAAAAGAGAAGTAAAAGGTGCGCAGCTGAAAAAATACTATCATTAACTTATGCAATTAAGCACTAGCCTCATTTCTCCTCCTTCCAGTAACGTTCTATCTGTGAAGTTAGATAAGCAGTTACAACGACATGCATATCTTCTTTTTCCTCATAAATAACTCTCAATAGATATTCTTTATCTTCTATTATATATCTTCTGTGAGCAACCTTACGCCCTCCGTATCCTTCAACAATCTGCATCGGGGAATTCCACTCTTCAGAAATACCCCTTCTTTCAGACTTTTTCCTTGCGATTGGTATTATCTCAATCTTCTTCATTTTATTATACGTCTGCTAATTTTAAAAGATCAGGTGTCCACCCCATTCCTTCAACGGTTACCTCTTTCCCCTGCTTCGATCGACTATTGTCATCCTTAGACAAGCCTTCGGCGTAAGCCCAGTCGTTATCCCTATTTTTGTAGATCCACTCCTTACGCTTCACGGTTTTTCGCTTTGATTGTCAACAATGAAGATTTGACCCCAAGGCTTGACAGTGGCCCTATTTACATTTTCAGTTACTAAGGAGTTCATAAGTAATACCACATAGTTTAGACAGCATATCTAACATTAGGTTCCTGAAAAAAAGCACATATCATATCGGGATTCTGTTGAAGCGACCTTAAATGACTCCGCAACCGGCTATGCAACTGGACTTGTCTCAAAAGCCAAAATATCAACCGTCATTTTGCCTTTCAAGTGGCTTTTATTTTTTCCAAGCCTTTCCAGTTCTTTGTAAACGCCACTTGCTATGTATTTTTCTCCGCACTGCTGGCAAACACCTGCCGGAACGTCTTTTATCACTACTAGATTATCACCCCAGCGATAGTCGATGGTAATCTCCTGTTGGACTACTTTGGCCTTACAAAAATAACATTTATCAAGCATTCCTAAACTCCTTTCTTTCTCGTTTTCCAATCTGATTCCCATTCTTTTGGGTCTGGCTCATAGGCAGTTATGATAAGGATTTCATCTTCTTCTAATCTACCACAAACAACATGTAAAGATCTACCACGGCTTGTAAAGCCCAAGATTAAGCAACTTGCTCCTCGTGGATCATCAGGATATGGCTCAATGATTGTCCCTTCACAAATAGCTTCTTCAATCTCTTCGGCTTCAATTTTGCGTAGCCTTGCTTTCTCGGTGTGGGTAAAGGAAATGACATACTTTCCGGCTTTAACCTTTGCACAAATCGCTTCTATATCCATAATTCATCTATCCGTCATAGGAAATGCGCTATTTGACTCCGATTTTCACTCCAGAGTAGCAGGAAACCCTGGCCAATGTTTAATACGCCTGAAGCATTCTTCTACCACAGCAATTAATTGCCCCTCTATTACGATGCACGCTGAGTAATCACCATGACAGGAAAAAGGTGACTCTCCCCTTTTTCCTAAACTGAGGTATAATTTTAAAACCATTCTGTCCTGCTTTCTGCTTTCCGCTCCATTTAGCTGTTAGCTAAATGGAATGTCAAGATTCAAGACCTGACCCCCAAATTAGACCTTTAAAGAATGCCTTTACCGCATTTATTACTATTTCCACTTCATTGTCGGTAAGTTCGGGATATATGGGCAACGAAACCACTTCACGGGAAGTCTGCTCGGTCACTGGTAATTTGTAATGATTAAGCCCCAGTGCCTTCTGCTTGTGGTTAGGGGTTGGCCATGAAATCAGTACCTCTATTCCTGAAGCCCTCAGATGATCGACAAGGGCGTTACGTTTCTTTGAGCGGATCACATAATTCTGGTATACATCGAAGTAATCACCATCAAATCTTGGTGGCGTGATAATATCGCCCACGCCGGAGAGACCTTTATCATAAAGGGTCGCTATTTCTCTGCGTTTTTTCACCCACTGGTCAAAATAATTAAATTTCATATTGAGTATTGCTGCATGGAGGTTGTCCAGCCTCGTGCACCATCCGAAACACTCAATGACCTCCACCGATTCTACTCTGCCGTTATCTCTGAAAGCACGGAGTTTTCTTGCCAGCATATCATCATTAGTACAGACCATGCCGCCATCACCTGCAGTGCCCAGCATCTTTGCCGGATAGAAGCTGAAAATGCCTGTGTCGCCAAAAGAAGCGCACCTCTTGCCTTTATATTTTGCTCCGAGCGCCTGTGCTGCATCTTCAATAACCTTCAGGTTGTATTTCTTTGCGATTGCCGTGATCTTATCCATATTACAGGCATGGCCATTGAGATGGACGGGAATTATACCCCTTGTTCTCGGCGTTATGGCGCTCTCAATCTGGTCAACATCCATATTAAAATCGCCAGTTATGTCTACAAGAACCGGTCTTGCACCGCACTGGACAATTGCGCCGATCGTGGCAACGAATGTATGAGAAACGGTTATCACTTCATCGCCGGGACCAAACCCCAGAGCGTGTGCCGAGAGATAGAGGGCGTCCGTTCCTGTATTGACGCCTATCGCATGTTTCGTTCCCACATAAGCAGCAATTCTTTTTTCAAATTCTTCGAGGTGTCGTCTGAGTATAAATGCGCCACCCGACATGATTTCTTCAAAAACACCGTCAAATTCTTTTTTCAACTGTCGGTATTGTTTCGGATAATTCACGAATCTTACCTTATAATCCATCCATCCGCCTCACTTTTTCATCATTGTCTTGATCGCACGAATTACAGTTTCATAATTCGGATAATATTCTTTTTCCAGCGATGCGCTGGCCGGCGCA